>JAAYJG010000499.1 GCA_012523055.1 Ruminiclostridium sp.
ACAAAAAACAGAATAAGTTGAAGATCATTCCCCTGGGAGGCATCGAAGAGATTGGAAAGAACATGACCGTCTTTGAATACGGGGACAGCATGTTTGTGGTAGACTGTGGGGTTGCTTTCCCGGAAGATGAAATGCTGGGGATCGATCTTGTCATTCCGGATGTAACCTATCTTGAAAAAAATGCAGACAGGTTGAAAGGGATAGTGGTAACCCACGGGCATGAGGATCATATCGGTGCATTGCCCTATGTCTTGAAAAAAGTAAAAACTCCCGTTTATGGGACAGAATTGACCTTGGCGCTGATCGAAAACAAACTGGTCGAGCACCAGATGCTTAGTGATTGCGAACTGAAAAAGGTGAAAGCAGGCGAAACAATCCAACTGGGCGCCTTTAAGGTAGAGTTTATTCGATCCACCCACAGTATTGCCGATAGCGTTGCTTTGGCTATTTTCACGCCGGTAGGTGTTGTTCTGCACACATCAGACTTTAAAATCGACCAAACGCCCATAGAAGGCGAGCCCATAGACTTGGCACGCATTGCCGAACTGGGGAAAAAGGGAGTGCTGTTACTGATGGCCGACAGCACCAATGTGGAACGCCCCGGGTACACGATGAGCGAAAGAACAGTGGGGGAGACACTGGACACAGTGTTTAAAGATGCAAAAACCAGAATTATCGCAGCCACCTTTGCTTCCAATATTCACCGCATTCAACAAATCGTCAACTCCGCTATGAAGTTTGGACGCAAGGTTGCTCTAAGCGGGCGCAGCATGGTGAATGTCGTTTCAACAGCGATGAAACTGGGTTAGCTGAGTATCCCTCCCGATGTTTTGCTGGATATTGATAAGATTCAAAAGCTGCCGGACGAGCAGATCGTTTTAATTACAACGGGCAGCCAGGGTGAGCCGATGTCTGCACTGACCAGGATGGCTTCAGCTACCCACCGCAAGGTTGGTATCGAAAAGGGTGATCTGGTCATCATCTCCGCCAGCCCTATTCCAGGCAATGAGAAGTATGTGTCCCGTGTCATCAATGACCTGTTCAAGCATGGCGCTGATGTCATTTATGAAGCCTTGGCGGAAGTCCATGTATCCGGGCATGCCCGGCAGGAAGAGCTGAAGCTGATTCACCGCCTTGTTCGACCCAGGTATTTCATGCCGGTGCACGGTGAATTCCGTCATTTAAAGCAGCACGCAAACCTGGCTCAGTCGCTGGGCATGAAGGAGGAAGACATCTTCCTGATGGAGAACGGGGATGTACTGGAATTATCGCATAAATCCGCGCAGATCACAGGCTCGGTTCAGGCAGGCAGCATTTTAATCGACGGGCTTGGTGTGGGAGATGTGGGGAATGTGGTTTTAAAGGACAGGAAGCATTTATCCGAAGATGGCCTGATTGTGGTCGTCGCAACAGTTAATGCCGAAGGGAAGCTTCTTACCGAACCGGAGGTCATTTCCAGAGGCTTCGTCTATGTAAAGGAATCCGAGACACTCATTGACGAAATCCGCGACCTGGCAAAGGAATCCCTGAATAAACATCTTGCAAAGCGTAAAAATGGCTATACGACCATCAAGAACGGCATAAAAGATGATTTAGGCTCCTATCTTTACCAGAAAACAAAGAGAAAACCGATGATATTACCCGTCATCATTGAAATCCCCTCCTGAAAAGGAAGGGTTTTTTCGGTCTTATGGTAAATTCACTGGGACTGTGCATAACAAACAGGTTTGAAATATTTATTGCGGCAGCCGAAGAACCTGTTAATTGCACCCGGATCCATGGTATATATAACTATACAAAAATCAGGGCATATTGCGTGAAACCGTATTGATAAAAATGAAGGTGATGAAACTGCGGCGTACAAAGCTGAAAATATGGATTATTGGTATAAACATAGAACCGGAATCCAAATATTTGTCACAGCTAATGAAGCGATTGGAACAGGAGCTTCCGTTTCAAGCTGAGTTGAGATTGTTGACATGGAACCGGGCTTTCGACACGCTCATGGATGCCTTGAAAAACGATTCAGCACCGGATATTTTTTCCATCGGTACCACATGGGTACATACGCTCGGCTATTTGCAGTATCTGGCTCCCTTGCCTGATTCCTTTAAAATGAGGCCGCTTCTGGCTCCATGGTTGAACGATGTTATCCGGGTGAATGGAAGAAACCATGCCGTCCCTTTTTTATCCGAGGTTTATGTTTTAATGGCAAAACAAAAAACATTGGACACTCTGGGCATTCAAAGAGATGATCTGAAGGACTGGGACAGCTTTTTTGCTTCCTGCATGAAAATAAATGAAAGCTTTAGGACCAGGGGAGTTGAGCAGATCCCGCTGGCGATGCCTCTGCGACCCGAGCTTGGAACAATGCACCGCTATTTCACGTGGCTTTTCAAGAGTGGATGGACGTTTCCACCCCTTCGTCCGGGAATGGACAGTATTTTCCGAAATGAAATTTCAAATAAAACGCTCAATTTCATATCCAGGCTTCTTCTTTCATCAGGAGCAGATTTGAAGGCTCTTAATACGGATACGCAATCCCTTATGGAAAGGTTTGAATCACCTGAAAACGCATTTACGTTTTTTGTTGGAAACGGCAACGCTTACCTAATGAGAATGATGAACAAATCTGTGAACAAGGATATTGTATTGTATCCCGTTCCTTCGCTGGTGCCTGATGGTAAAACCTTCGGTGGAGGGTCGGTTCTTACCGTCGCTTCCGCATGCAAGCATCAGGAGCTGGCCTGGCAGGTGGTAGAAAAGCTTTCCAGTGAGGAAGTGATGACAGAACTCAGTACATCCATAGGGGGCATTTCTCCATATGAAGGCGGATTTTGGGATAAGCATTCAGGTGATCCGAATATATGCTTACTCAAGGATGAATTCAGTCATTCCAATTCGTATGTTCATCATCCCGTCTGGTATGTGATCGAACAAATCATGGGTGACGCTATTGCTTTCTTCTTTTGGGACTCCATAGGGAAAAAGAATTCAGATTCATTCAAAGTCTATGACAAAATGATGGAAGAACTAGACAATAAAGTAATCGATGTGTTAAACATGATGTGGGAGTTGGAGGAAGATGAAACGGGAAGAATATAATAAAATACTTGAGATAGGTGTTCTTGCCGCTGAATTGCTATCTTTTTCCGGGTATTCAGGGGCAATCTACGGTGATTTATGCCTGCACCTTTTCGAACAACTGAGCAATTGCCTGGAACGATTGCGGTTGTACATTTATGATGAATCCAAAATGGTTTTTAAGGAAGAAGCCGTCTGCACCACTACCGGGATCGTCCAGGGACAGGATTTGGTGCCGTTATACCAGCTTCCTGATGAGGTTCAGAAGGAAGGAAAAGCAACACAACATTATCACGAAAACGAATACAGGCTGTTCATTCCGCTTTGTGCCAGGAATCAATTCTTCGGACTGCTGGTGCTTGAGGGCAGTAAACCATGGAATAGCAGCATCAAGTATTTTGAAATGATGGGAAAATCGGTTGCGATTGGGCTGCGACAAATGATGATAACCCGCAGCGACAACCGCCTGCTTTCATTTTTCAATGAAACGGTGGATATCGCGAACAGCTTTCATATGTCGAATTCCATTGAGCAATTGGTGAAAACCTTCGCAAGACAAGCGGTCTGGCATCTGGATTTTGATCGTGTCACCGTGGTTATCAACAGCTATACCGCACACCAAAAGGATTTCATTTTTTGTGTCACATCCTGGGGTATGGAAAAGGTGATTGGAAAAATAGATAAGCTGCCTGAGAATATTACCAAGCCGCTGTCCATTCTCGGGAATACCGGATATTGGTTCCCACTTTTTGCCAACAAAAAAGCGATAGGTCTTGTTTTGTTCGACAACCTTTATTCCCATTATAAAATTCCTGAGAACTTTTTGCATATGCTGACCCCTCTGTGCAACCAGTTTGCGGCAACCATCAACAACCTTTATCTAATACAGGATATCCAGCGCACCTCTCAGCGTGACAAGCTAACGGATTTGTATAACAGGGCCTACTTTGAAGTGAAGCTGACACAAATGGACACAGAAGAAAATTACCCATTGTCCTATATTATTGGTGATGTAAACGGATTGAAAATCACCAACGATATTTTCGGGCATTTTGAAGGCGATGTGATTTTGAAGGAGATAGCCAATTTGCTCAAAGGTGTATGCCGAAAGGATGATGTGATTGCCCGGTGGGGGGGCGATGAATTTGTGATCCTGCTTCCAAAAACAAACGAAAAAAGGGCTGAAGCATTGATTCAGGAAGTAAAGCAAAAGTGCAAAGCAACTCGCGGCACAAGAGTTCAATTGAGTATTTCCTTGGGATGTGCCACAAAAAAGAACATTTCAGTAGATATACAGGATGTCATGAAAAAGGCGGAAGAGAGGATGTACAGAAACAAGCTTCTGGAGAGAACCTATTTCCGCAACACCTTTATCGCAATGATGCGTGAGTTGCTTCACAAGAATTGCCAGGAACCGGAGGATCATATTGACAGAATGGATTCCATTTCCGCAATGCTTGGGAAGGCCATGGACCTCAGTGACAATGAGTTGGAAGAGCTGAGGTTGCTGGCGATGCTGCATGATATTGGCAAGGTTGCCATCAGCCAGGAGATTCTGAACAAACCGAGAAAGCTGACCAGGGACGAATGGTCCGAGGTGCGCAAGCATTCAGAGGCAGGCTACAGAATCGCACAGGCATCGCCTGAACTATCCAGGATTGCGGGCTTTATTCTGTTTCATCATGAAAGGTGGGATGGAAAGGGTTACCCGATGGGGAAGAAGGGTATCGAAATTCCCTTACTGTCCAGGATCATTGCTGTTATTGATGCTTATGACGTGATGACCCATGAGCGGGTCTATAAGAAGGCCATGTCTCATGAAGAAGCCGTTGAAGAGCTGAAACGCGGAGCCGGAACTCAGTTTGATCCAGAAATTGTTGAAGCATTCCTGGAGCTTGAAAAGACAATATGTTTCTTTGAACGGTATAAGTAAAACCTAGCTAAAACACCAATTAAAGATATGTTGTTATTTCTTTAAGAAGTCTTCAAATTCATTTTGAGTAAAAGTATGTACATCTTTGAAACAATATTTCTTGAAAATGTTAATACCAAAGGCTACGTATTCAACGTTTGCTAAATTACCCATAGATTTAGCAAAAGCATCAAAAGAAGTAGAAGATTGGACATGTTTTTTTTCATCGGCTATTACGCCAGGATTTTCTGTTTCGTTATAGACAAGAATATATTCAATAAATTGCCGCATTGCACTAATGCCTATAGAAACAATGTCAGTAAATATTAATATGCTATCATATATTTTTTTACGTATACTGAATTGCTTCGTTTTGTCTATATATCCATTTTTAAACTCAATAAAAGTAATATTTCCTGCCTTATCAACAAAAAGTGCGTCATTAGACATTGGAACTATTTCTAACCCCAGTTTTTTAACATAATCGTCTTTTACTTTATCAAAGCTAACTGCAGGAAGGATTGAATTAGTCATATAAATAATGGTATTGTCACGTTTGTCAATAGATGTATCTTTAAGCGTAGACATATTTATGTTAAAAATTGGATAACCGGATATATTAATCATCAATCCACCTCTTATCCTCAAGTTTTTGAAGTGGGTATGATAATTTTTTATAAATTTGTTCAAGGTCATTAGAAACATCGATAATGTAAGCTTTTTCATCTTTTAATTCAGATAAATAGTATTTACATTTATCGGCGATCTCATATTCTGCAGAATATACCTGAATAGCACGTAAAAAATAAGGGCTGTGTGTGTTAAGAAGAATATGCATACTAAATTCTTTCTGAATAAGTATAATAAGTTCGGCAAATAATAATTGCCATTCTGGATGCAGGTGTATTTCTGGCTCATCTAAAATAATTGTTCCGTTATAAACCAGAGAGCCATTAACTAATAATGACTTAAGAATGATGAAAGTTTTTAAGCCTGAAGAAAGGTTTCTTACATCGAGCACCTTATCGTTGTTATTCTTTCTATATCCGAAGCCAGTGCGACGAGTTCTTACTACATCTCCACTGCAAACCGAGTTTAATTTTTCATAAATATTTTCTAATTTGTTAGTAGCAATTATTTCATCGATCACTTTAGAGTCATCTTTACCTGAAATAAGCTTACGGGCTAGATGAAATTTATGATCTATGTTATACTTGGACACTAATGAATAAGTATTTCTTACTTCATCTATAACAAACGGATCATCAATATAAATAACCTCAGTTTTAAGATCAACTCTATTTTCAATTATTTTAGCCATATTTCCTGAAACTATTATAGAGACCACAGTATCTTTAATTTGCAAATCAATTTCACCGATTTGTTCTGAAAACAGATCATTAACCTGTCCAGAGAACTCAGCGTCTAGTTTATTACTTAAGACAGTTCTAAAAATATCGTCATTAGATACTTTCAATATTTCAGTAATTCGCGTACACATCTCCAATATATTATCATTACTAAAATATTTACCGAAATTTTCATCATATTGCGATATGGAACTTAAAGTTTCATGTTTTAAAGCTTCTTTATCAGATAGATATTTTTCTGAATTATCTATAATGTTTGCAGCAATATCTTCAAAATCAACTCTGCTTGTAAGTCTATTAGTGATATTTCTATACATCAGGGCAAGCAAATTTCCAATGATTTGAATCCGTTCCTTTTTTATTTGCTCTTCAATATTATAGAAACTATTGAATATTGAGAATAAAGCCTTGCCAACAGTACTTTTCCCAGTATTATTTTCACCGGCAATTACGGTTATACCATTAATTTCAACGGTTGCTTCTTTTATCATACCAATATTTTTTAAAGATAGCTTCATGTGTTGACCTCCTACATAATTGGTTCATATCGTTTGAGGCTGATTACATAATGCCTTTCTAGCTATAGTAGCTAGAATTCCACCAAGAAGAAATATATTATCACCATACAATTTCACATTTAGAAATCCTTTATACGTTACAAGTCTTTTCTTAAATGCTTATGCTATACTGTTTCATTATACCACATAACATTTCAATAGATAATCTTTTGAGGAAATTACTTCTTGATACAAATTCATTCAAAAACATAGACTCGTCATTTTTTGTAGACTAATACTATTTCAAAGGATCAGATAACTTAAGGAGTCCACACGGAATATCTCAGTTGAACTATGTGTGCAGGTGGAGCAGCGGCTTGCTTAATTCGAGCAGCCCGGAAATCCATATTCTTATGGTTTTGCCTGTAAAATATGTAGGGAGTTGAAAGCGCCTCCTACACACAAAAACATTCATGTCTTGACTTGTATGTTTTGTGTGCAACTAAGTTTACATCTGTCTGTGATAATTATGAACGGTTCGCGAGTATTTGATAAACGATGATAAAATGGAAAAACCCCGGTAGCAGTGCTTCCGGGGTTTTTCCACTGTTTTATTAAAGAGGAGGTCATGATTAAGCTATTTGCGGTTCCAAACCATGTCGTTCAGGCGAAGTTCATTCTTGAAAGAAAGAATTTTTGTGTCCCGGTTGATTAAAACGACCTCAATTCCGGTCATTTCCGCCCAATCCAACATATGCCCGGTGGTAACGGCATAGGAGAACCCTGTATGATGGGCACCCCCTGCCAGAATCCAGGCCTGTGCACCCTCGCGCAACGAAGGCTGCGGCTTCCAAAGCACCCTTGCTACCGGCAGGCTGGGCATGTCATGCATGGGTTCATATGCGTCCACCTCATTGACGATCAGTCGGAAACGTCCTCCCATATCGACCAGCGACGCGGCAATTGCAGCGCCGTTTCTTCCGTTGAAAACAAGCCTTGCCGGGTCGGCCTTTCCGCCGATGCCCAGAGGGTGCACTTCAACCGTCGGCTTTGCGTTTGCCAGGGTGGGGCATACCTCCAGCATGTGGGCTCCAAGAATCATTTCATTCCCGGGCTCCAGGTGATAGGTATAGTCTTCCATGAAGGAGGTTCCTTCGGGCAACCCCTGGTTCATGATCTTCATGATACGCACCAGTGCCGAGGTCTTCCAGTCCCCTTCACCGCCAAAGCCGTAACCGTCTGCCATGAGGCGCTGTACTGCCAGCCCCGGCAGCTGTTTCAGGCCGTGAAGATCTTCAAAGGTGGTTGTAAATGCGGTATAACCGCCGTCGGTCAGGAAGCCTTTTATGGCCAGTTCCATTCTGGCCTGCTCGCGGATGGCATCCAGGGCTTCTCCGGGTTGTGCGGCTTCCGGGGTGAAATGATATAAGGTTCTATATTCTTCAATCAGCTGATCCACTTCATTTTCCGAAACAGAGCGCACTCTTTGCACCAAATCACCAATGCCATAACCATCGATGGACCAGCCAAAGCGAATTTGTGCCTCCACCTTGTCCCCTTCGGTAACAGCAACCTGACGCATGTTATCGCCGAACCTGGCAATTTTTAGCTGCTTGCCTTCCTGACAGGCAATGGTGGCATTCATCCAAATTTGAATCTCACTGCAGACCTGAGGATCCTTCCAGAAACCCACGACAACCTTGCGGGGCAGGCGCAGGCGGGCACCGATGAAACCATATTCTCTGTCACCATGGGCAGATTGGTTCAGGTTCATGAAATCCATGTCGATGGTTCCCCACGGAATATCCCGGTTGAACTGGGTGTGCAGGTGGAGCAGCGGCTTGTTTAATTCGAGGAGCCCGGAAATCCACATTTTTGCGGGTGAGAACGTATGCATCCAAGTAATCAGCCCCGCGCAGGTGCTGTCGTTATTGGCTTGCATACACAGACTGCGGATCTCCTCCGGGGTTGTCAATACGGGTTTGAACAAAACCTTGCAGTGGGAAAAGGAATTTTGATCCAGCCAGTCAGCAATGATTTGTGAATGGGCATTTACCTCTTTCAGGGTCTCCGGTCCATACAGGTGCTGGCTGCCCGTGATAAACCAAAAAACAGATGACTTTGATTGCATATGCTTACCTCCTTGCGATAAAACCATAAACATATTCTCTCATTACCTTACTCAAACCTGCTGAAGATGTATGCACAAGTTTATACTCACATTATAATCATTGATGTGGATAAATGCAAATTATTTTCAATAATTCATGGATAGGTTTCTGTGTTGTAGTTACTGTTTACACGTAATCGGGTGCACTGAACGAAGCGAAATATCTCGCATTACTGCTGACAAGATCCTTCGCCGCGCTCAGGATGACTTAGCTTCGCTCAGGATAAAACACATCCCTATGCAGCAACTTATGAGATGGTTAAAGAGGTGTGAACAGTAACATGTTGTACGCACAAGTAATATATGTTATAATCATTTTGTTTGGAAATATATAGGGTAACCAATCCTGGAATAAATGATATTGCAGTTAATTACAATGGATGAATGGGCGGTGACATGCTTGAAGGATGAGAAACCAAAATACCAGTTACTGAAGGATTACCTGAAAGAGCTGATCAGCAGTGAAAAGCTAAAGCCAGGCAGTAAAATTGCCTCGGAAAACGAATTGACCCATCAGTTTCAAATCAGTCGGCATACAGTAAGAAAATCTATCGGCGATCTGATATCCGAGGGCTGGCTGGTCTCCTTCCAGGGAAAGGGAACCTTCGTCAGGGGCTCGCAAAGAAGCCGACAAAGCCGTATCATCGGCGTTGTCACAACCTATCTCAATGACTATATCTTTCCCTCCATCATTCGGGGCATCGATGAGGTGCTGAGCTGTAACGGTTATAACCTCGTTCTCGGACACACCGGAAACCAGTTCGAAAAAGAGAACACATGCCTGACCAACCTGCTCAACCAGGATATAGACGGGTTAATCGTAGAAACCACAAAAAGCGCGCTGCCAAACCCCAACCTGGATCTTTACAGGAAATTTCAGCAGCAAGCTGTGCCGATTCTGTTCATGCATGGCAGCTACAAGGGTTTTCAGGCATCTTCCATCTATGAGGATGACACTGCTGCCGGGTATCTTGCCACAAAGCATTTAATCAATCTGGGGCATGAAAAAATTGGTGGTATTTTTAAGATGGATGACATTCAGGGACATGCTCGTTATGAAGGTTTTGTAAAAGCGCATCGGGAAACAGGCCTTCCCATTGCAGATAAACGTATCATCTGGTTTGATACCCAGGATGTTTATTTCAAGCTGGGAAAGCCGCCCAACGCTTATCTCGATGGATTTCTATCCGACTGTACCGGGATAGTTTGTTATAATGATCAGATAAGCCTTGAAATCATTGATATCGCAAGGCTAAAAGGGATTACCATCCCGAGGCGGTTGTCCATGGTCAGCTTCGATGATTCGAACCTGGCAGTTGTATCCGAGGTGAAGCTTACCACGGTGGCACATCCGAAGGAGAAACTCGGAAGAGAAGCCGCGGAGTTGATCATGAAAATGATCGCCGAACCGAGTAAAAACTTCGATGTGAAAATGAAGCCCCAGCTTGTGATCCGAAGCAGTACAGGGGCGGTTGGCAATAAAGCTCTTTGAAGCAGCAAATAAATTTGTTCAGGGTGAGAAAACAAAGCAACCCAGATCCCAGGTGGTGTCAGGTTCCCTGATTTGACCCCTTGCGGCTAAAAGCATTAGAAACAGGAGGGTGTTTATATGCTGGAAAAATTGAAAGAACAGGTTTTACAGGCTAATTTAGTGCTTCCCCGGTATGGATTGGTGACCTTTACCTGGGGTAATGTCAGTGCTATTGACAGGGAAACAGGGCTTGTGGTCATCAAACCCAGTGGGGTGTCTTATGACGCAATGACGACGGAAGACCTTGTAGTGGTGGATTTGGACGGCAACAGGGTGGAGGGCAAACTGAAGCCTTCGTCAGACACACCGACACACCTGGTTTTCTACAGGCAGTTTCAAGCTATCGGCGGTGTTGTCCACACACATTCGCCATGGGCAACGAGCTTCGCCCAGGCTGGAAGAGGAATTCCTGCTTTGGGGACTACCCACGCAGATTATTTTTATGGAGAAATACCCTGCACGCGTAAAATGACCCCGGAAGAAATAAACGGTGCTTATGAGGAAGAAACCGGCCTGGTGATTTTGGAGGCTTTTGCAAAAAGAAACCCGATGGAAGTCCCGGCGGTTCTTGTGAACCAGCATGGGCCCTTCACCTGGGGAAAGGATGCAATGGACGCCGTTCATAATTCCGTTGTCCTTGAAGAAGTCGCCAAAATTGCCTTCCATACCATGCAGCTGAACCCGGGAATGGGTACAATGGATCAAGTGCTGCTAAACAAGCACTTTTTGCGCAAACATGGCGCGAATGCGTACTACGGGCAATAACCAGCCAACCATCAAAGGTCTGGTTCGGGAAAAGTCCTCTTTTCTGGTGTTTAAAGCTGTGATATAATTATATCTGTAGTTAGGGGGGTGACTCTGGTGGAGGATAAAACTTTTGGATTGCTTGAATTAATGTATACAGATCTAAAAAGTGAACTAAAAGAGATAAAAACAAATCTCAGCCGAAAATCGGATAAAACTGATATCGTACGGATCGAAAACGAGTATGGGAAAAAGCTTGATGCTTTGTTTGACGGTTACAAACAAACATTTGAAAAGCTTCAAGAGCATGATAAACGGTTTAGTGACATAGATAGTGCACTGGACAACCTGTCTGCCAGGGTAAGCAGCCAGAGCTCCAAGCTTGAAGTTCTGGAGGGCGGCAGAAAAAAATAATCATTGTTGATAATGAGATTTTGCGACAGTTTTTTTGATAAACACTATTCTTTTTCTTTCAATGGAAGCCAAAATTCAGTCAATGTACCCTCACCGGGGAAATCCCTCTGAGGGTATACTTCCATTTCCGGTGCATTGGCATGTGTGTAATTTGAGTTGGGTAGCCAGTTCATGAATGCATACATTTCTGATTCGACCAAACTGTTCGGCATTGCTCCTTTGTTTTCAAATACCGCCCATGTGCAAGCTGGCACCGAATATTGCTCTAAACCTAAATCTTCAGGGCAGTTATCGGATTCTGCAGCAATATAGAAATAGAAGCTCCGGTTGCCGGGATCTTTTTCTACACAAGAAACGCCATACACTCCACTGTCAATTGTAACTTCCTGATTACCACTGCGAACCTTGTGCAATATTTCAATCAATCCGTTTTCATGAGATTCCTTCTAGAACTGACCGAAAACTTCATTGTCCGTACCGGATATCCATATTTTCCTTCCTACGATTTTAAAAGCCGGTTTCTTTTCGATCCTTACCTTAACCATGTACTGCCTCCAAACATAAAGATGAATAATTGCACCAGAGAAGCCATTGGAGCTATGATGCTTTCTACCTCTGTTACAAACCCAGTTGTCGGGATATTTCCGCCTGATCCATGATATTGGATGAAACGCCCATTTGCCCGACAGCTGCCAGATCAAAAATACGGGTTGAAAAAGTATTTGCGATGGTCTCTTCGTCCATATCAAGGATTCCGTTCATGAATGTGCTTACGCTGATAGCTTCTTGTAAAACTAAATATCTTGCACCGCACATAGGAATGATATCCCTGAGAGAGTCCTTCCATACGTTGTTTGGGATATATACAGCAAGTTCCTGAATCTCAACCTTTTTCTTTTTGCCGAGTGGCAAACCAAAGAGCTTCAGATTTTCTTCAGCGGTCCTGTTCCTTTCAACCACAAACAAACCAAGTTGACGGGTATATTCGACAAATTTGCTGATTGGAGAGTAGCTGCCGTTCCCTTTGTTTTGAAAAAACTCAGTGCTGAGCAGGATAATCACATCATCGTTGCCAATGAGCGGTGAAAGAATAGAATAACTGACATGCTTTGGGTTGTCGGCCTTCGCGTTATATTTAAGTGTGTACTGCGGGCTTGCGGAGCCTGTTTGCGCTGTGTTTTTATCCAGCTTCAGCCTGTATTTTGACAATGACATCATGGTTCCCCCCATATCAGTTTTTTTTATTATATATCAATTGGGGGGAAAATTCCACTGAATACAAGCGCAAACTAGTCAATGAATTTCAAAAGGTTTTTCATGCTTTTTGACAGCTCAGCCATCGCCTTTTCCCTGTCCTCGCAGGAAACAGTCTTCTTCACACATACCATTGCCTGGTTTTCCAGAATAAGACTACCTGCTTTGTTCATCGCGGATCGCACCGCGGCAACCTGCGTCAGGATTTCGATGCAGTCTTTATCTTCCTGAATCATCTTTTGAATGCCTCTAACCTGACCTTCGATCCGCTTCAGCCTTTTCAGCAAGTTTTCTTTAGATAACATAGCCTCGTTACTTTTCATACATCAACCTCAGTTTTCATAAAAAGAATTTTATCAAATGCCCTAAGACTCCTGGCTCTATTGCGCATTATTAGCTCTTTGGGCAAAAAACGCGTATCGGGGGATAAACCGATTTCTTCTTCAGCGCTCATACGCATTTTGCAAGCATAAACGTGGTTTGGTGCACAATTCGTACAAGCGCTCATTGAAAACACCCGGGAGTCTGTCCGAAAATGAATCTACTGGGCAGACTCGGTATCATACGGCCAATCAATAATCCCACCAAGGTCGTATACCTTTGTGTATCCCAGATTAACCAAGATTTTTGATGCTGTGGCACTTCTGTTTCCGCTTCGGCAATAAACGAAAAGAGTAGCATCTTTATCAGGTATCTCGGACTCAGCCTTATCTTCCAAATCACTTAAGGGAAGCAGCAAGCTGGCAGGAATATGCTTCTCACGATACTCTTCTTCAGTTCTGACATCCAGCAGGATGATACTCTCACCGCTGTCGAGGCGTTTTTTTGCTTCATCAGCAGTAATCAAACTGCTTGCAGCAGGGGGAGGGGTTATTTCATTATGAGGGTTGCTTAACTCGGGTTTCGTGTTAATCATATCAGGATCCCCTTTCTGTATTGAACATGCTGTTATTATAGTTCCCAGCAGGATAATCAATAGGACAGTTATCGAATTTCGCATTGCGGTTGCCCTCCTTCCGGTTTTACCGTGGACTTATTTGAAAGTGAAATACTTTTCTTTACATATCATATACCCCCAGGGGGTATATGATAAACAATGAAATTGAAGTTCTTCATGATATCAAGCAATAAATTGAATCAACCTGGAATAGAGCGAAAACTTTACTGATATGTTGCAAGCAACTAAAAGCATAAAAAAGCACTCCGGTAACAAACTAATCAGGATAATATTTTTAGGAGGAATGGCATGCATACGGTCTGGAAAGGCGCTATCAGCTTTGGCCTGGTGAATATTCCGATCAAGATGTTTACGGCCACTGAAAACAAGGACATCAAGTTCAGGTTTCTGCACAAAACCTGCAACACCCCCCTGAACTATAAAAAAGTATGTCCAAACTGCAATCAGGAAGTGAAGGAAGAGGACATTGTTCGTGGATATGAATACGAGCCCGGCCATTTTGTTGTTCTGAACGAGGCTGATCTGGAGGCTGTTCAAAAGCAGCCGGGCGTAAGAAACATTGAGATTCTGGACTTTGTGAACCTGTCAGAAATCGATCCGGTCTATTTTGATAAAAGTTATTACCTTTCTCCCCAGGACACCGGAGGCAAGGCTTATAATCTGCTGCGGCAGGCCATGAATGATACCGGAAGGATCGCCATAGCCCGGGTGACCATACGTTCGAAGCAAACCCTTGCCGCCCTTCGGGTATACAAGAATGCCCTCGTGATGGAAACCTTGTTTTATGCTTCGGAGGTCAGACCCACAGCACAAATTCCCGGCTTACCGGAAAAAACTGATACGCAGGCCAAGGAACTGGATATTGCTGTAAAGCTGATTGATAGCCTGACCGCAGCCTTTGAACCCGAAAAATATACGGATGAATACAGTACGGCATTGACAGTGCTTATCCAGAAAAAGATTGAAGGCAAGGAAGTTCAGGTCGCTCCGCAGGCTCCAAAGCAAAACGTGATCGACCTGATGGAAGCGCTGAAAGCGAGCCTGCAGGAAGCCAAAAAGAAAACCCCGGCGGAAAAATCGGGAACCAAAAAGAAATCAACCGGGAAAGCTGTATAAGGCATGGATTGGATGGATCCGATGGAACCGGTTTTACGGGAAACCGTTATAAAGGGCGAGGATTGGGTGCATCAGATCAAATGGGATGGTATCCGTGGGTTATGCTATGTTGAACAGCACCAAAACCGTTTATTTACCCGGAGCGGCAGAGAGCGGATAGCCTGGTATCCTGAAATTGCTGGCATTAACCATATGCTCAACTGCAAAGAAGCTGTTCTTGATGGTGAGCTGATTGTTTTGAATGAAGAGGGAAGGCCTTCATTTTACCATGTCATGGCCCGGGAACGAGTAAAGCGGCAGGAGAGGCTGGCGCAGTACAGGGAAAAGTATCCTGTGCAATACATGGTATTCGATATCCTGTACCGGGATGGGGTGGACTTACGGGGATCAGCGCTTCAGGAAAGAAAAATCATCCTTGAGAAAACCCTGAAGGGTGATGGGATGATTCAGGTGGTTTCCGACTATAGCGATGGCGAAGCTCTGTTTTGTGCAATGAAGGAAAAGGGAATGGAAGGGATTGTTTCAAAACACCTGTCCAGTCGCTACATTGGCGGAAAAAAGCACCGGGAGTGGTTTAAAACAAAGGTGAAAAAGAGGCTTCTGTGCGTTGTTTGCGGGGTGAAGCTGAAGGAAGGAGAAATCAAGTCCCTGGTATTGGGGATCTGTCAAAATGGTGGATTGATCCCTGTGGGGAATGTATCCTCGGGGTTTTCCTATAAGGACAAAACCCTTCTGATGCAAGCCTTGGACCAGTTACAGCAAAAAGAGT
>JAAYJG010000500.1 GCA_012523055.1 Ruminiclostridium sp.
ACCAATATGCGAATAGGATCTATCACGAATAAAACCTCCTTTAAAAGATTATGATAGACCCATTATATTTCCATTTATTCCACGTTGCAAGTTATTTTTCCACGATTCCATTATGTTTACTTGAAATGTGCTCACATTCCAGTTTTATAGACAGATTCAGTTCCATTTTTCTCAGGAAATAAACAACAAACATCCATGGTATGATCATTCATTCAGTTGCGGCTATTGCACAAAGACATTGATTCCGCTCAGGGCTGAAACAATCTCTATTTCAATTTTATGAGCCGCCGTGTCATAATTCTCCGAAATTAAGTAGTCATCCTGTTCAATCATGTCCATATAATGAACATCCAGATTGGAGATGATTTTCCCCTGTTTTATCTTCAGGCCTGAACCCTTCGGAATATAGATATCAAGACTGGTGGCCCCGGACCAGAGATTCATGCGGGTCATCTCCTGCTTCTGGCCAAACCGGATCTTCAGATCCCCAACCCCAAGCGCCAAATGGAGTTTTTCTATCGGTATTTCCTCAAGGTTGAGCGAGCCATCTACGACGCCAAGGTTGGCTTCGATATCCCACTTGATATTTGGGTTTAAGTCAAGTTTAAAATCCTGCTTCGTACTGCTGTCGCTCTGCTCGTTACTGTATTCCAAAACAGTTTGCGTGCCTTGTATAATACGCTGTTTAAGCCCTGGGATGTTTGAATCCAGCTTTGCGAGTGCATCGCTTGCCTTGGCGTTTAGATTTATTTTTGCTGTACCAAGCTGCAGGATAAGCCTGCCAGTTTCGGTGCCCTGTGTAAGCAGAATTTCTCTTTCCGGGGTTGTTCTGCGTATTTGCTCTAAAGGACCCACATCAATTTGAATTTCTCCTTCCAAATCGAGCAGCCTTGCAGGTTCATTCCGCTTATAAATACCAAACCCGATAAAAACCAAAAAGGTCAGAATCCAGATCCCGGATACCAGCTTTCTCCTTTGCCCCAGCAGAACAGATGCCCCTGCGGCGACCAGGAAAACCGGCCACAACGTTTTCAACGCCGCGGCCCAGTTTATCGAAATGATCCCCGCCTGCCGGATGATCCATGCTATTCCGATCAAAATCAGAATAAGCCCAAGCGTATGCCCCTTCTTCATTCCCTGTGCCTCCAGTTATTAAATACCATTAAGGCGCCAACCACGACAAGAACCACAGGAATGGCATATTTCCAGTCTATCCAGGAGAACAGAAGCTTGGCCAGTGCAATGACACCGATCAGGATCAACGCCACGCCGATGACCATTTTCGTGCTTTCAGGATTGGCTGCCTTCGGAGGAGGGTTTTCACCGCTTTCACGATACATTTGATCCTTGAACACAGCCTCTTCGGTGGGAATGACCAGAACGCATACGATATACGCTATGAGGCCGGGAATAAAACCCGTAACCACAATTGCCACCGCTGTCAGAAACCTCAGAAGCCCCTTCTCGACCTGAGCATAATCGGAGAGCCCTCCACAAACCCCGCCGAAAACCCTGTCCCGGGTGCTGCGGTATAGTCTTTTTTCCATAATATCACCTCATCAACTTTTGTCTTTCTATCTACAACTACGAACAGGGTAAAAATTTGTCTGAAAAAACTTACCTGTTTGATGTGAATGAAAATCAACTCATACAAGCCCGGGACA
>JAAYJG010000501.1 GCA_012523055.1 Ruminiclostridium sp.
CTCGCAAAAGTTCCGGAAACCGATGCGGTCAACCATTATGTTTTGGTTCCTCCCGATCTTTACGGTGAGGTTGTTGAAGCAGTGCAGAATGGGGAGTATACCCTTGTTGATCCCATCGTAAAAATAAGGAGCGGCAAGGTCGAAAAAGATCTGACGATGCTCCAGGAATGGCCTGTTCGCCAGCCCAGACCCTATAAAAATAGAATGGAACTGAACGAACCCCTGGTGACGGGCCAGAGGGTCATCGATACGCTGTTTCCCGTGGCAAAGGGCGGCACTGCCGCCATTCCTGGCGGGTGTGGCACCGGAAAAACCATGACGCAGCACCAGCTGGCCAAATGGTCCAACGCTGACATCATCGTGTATGTGGGCTGTGGCGAACGCGGCAATGAAATCACGGAAGTACTGGAAGATTTCCCGAAGCTGATCGATCCCAGAACCAGTCAGCCGCTAATGAACCGCACAGTGCTCATCGCCAACACATCGAATATGCCGGTTGCAGCCAGAGAAGCCTCCATTTATACCGGGATCACCCTGGCCGAGTATTACAGGGATATGGGTTACGATGTTGCCCTGATGGCCGACTCCACCTCCCGATGGGCTGAAGCCCTGAGGGAAATTTCAGGGCGATTGGAGGAAATGCCTGCGGAAGAAGGCTTTCCGGCTTATCTTCCCTCGCGGCTTTCTGAATTCTACGAAAGAGCCGGGAGAATTGAGAACTTGAATGATACAAAGGGTTCCATCACCATCATCGGCGCGGTTTCACCCCAGGGTGGGGATTTTTCCGAACCGGTAACGCAAAACACAAAACGGTTTATCCGCTGCTTTTGGGCACTGGACAAACAGCTGGCCTATACCCGGCATTATCCGGCGATTAACTGGATCACAAGCTACAGTGAGTACTTTGACGATTGCCAGGACTGGTACAGGGATAATACCGATGAAACCTTCATCGATAAACGCGGGGAGATGATACGCCTGCTGCAGGAGGAAAGCAAGCTTTTGGAGATTGTGAAGCTGATCGGCAGCGATATCCTTCCGGAAGAGCAAAAGCTGGTACTAGAAACCGCAAAGGTCATCCGGCAGGGCTTTCTGCAGCAAAACGCCTATCATCAAAACGATACTTATGTTCCGGTTGCGAAACAGCTTGGAATGATGGGGATGATCCTGGAGCTGCATGAAGGATCAAAGAAGTTGATAGCGCGGAACATTCCTGTTTCGGTCATCCGTGCGACCGGTATTTTTGATGATCTTGTGCATATGAAATATACTGTGGACAACCAAAACCAGGGAATCGATGCATTACATCAGAAAGTGCATCAAACCCTGGAGAATATAGACAGGGAGTATCAGACGCGTGAAAGGAAGGGCCTGAAATGAGTGTGGAATATATTGGCCTGAAGGAAATTTCAGGGCCGCTGGTTGTTCTGGAGGGCGTGCAAAATGCTTCCGCTGAAGAGATGGTGGAAATCCGGGCAGGCAGTGATAAAAGGCTTGGCCGGATCGTGGAAATCCACGGCAATATCTGTGTTGTTCAGGTTTTCGAGGGAACGAATGGTTTATCGCTGACCAATACCAGAACAAGGCTCACAGGGCACCCGTTGGAAATCCCCCTTTCAAAGGAGCTTCTGGGCAGAGTGCTAAATGGCATCGGACAGCCCATCGATGGGTTCGGGGAGGTTTTTCCGGATCAGAAACGCGATGTGAACGGCCATGCGATCAATCCCGTAGCCCGAAAATACCCCAGAAACTACATCCAAACCGGAATCTCTTCCATCGATGGTCTGATGACGCTGATCCGCGGCCAAAAGCTGCCCATTTTCTCCGGAAGCGGTATCCCGCATAATCAACTGGCGGTTCAGATCGTACGCCAGGCCAGAATCGGAGAAAGTGATGAAAGATTTGCGGTGGTGTTTGCGGCTATGGGGGTAAAGCACGATGTGGCCGAGTATTTTAAGACCAGCTTCCAAAAAAGCGGTGTGCTGGATCGTGTGGTCGTATTCCTGAACCTGGCCAATGATCCCATTGTCGAAAGGGTGGTCACACCAAGGGCGGCACTGACAGCTGCCGAATATCTTGCTTTCGAGCACCACATGCATGTCCTCGTTATTCTCACCGACATGACCGCTTATGCCGAGGCTTTGCGTGAAATCTCATCGTCCAGAGGTGAAATTCCCTCAAGAAAAGGGTTTCCGGGTTATTTATACAGTGATTTGGCTTCCATTTACGAAAGGGCGGGAATGCTGGAGGATAGAAAAGGCTCCATCACACAGATCCCCATCCTGACCATGCCCAATGACGACATCACCCATCCGGTGCCGGACCTGACCGGGTATATTACGGAAGGGCAGATTGTTTTGGACAGATCCTTAAGCCAGAAGGGCATTTATCCACCGATTTCGGTGCTTCCTTCCCTTTCCAGGCTCATGAAGGATGGCATTGGGGAAGGTTATACCCGTGAGGATCATTCCCACATTGCAAATCAGTTGTTTTCATCCTATGCCAGGGTACAGGAGGTAAAAGCCCTTGCCTCTGTCATTGGTGAGGATGAATTATCCGACATGGATAAGCGGTATATGGAGTTTGGCCGCGCTTTTGAGAATGAATTTGTGACACAACAGATGAATGAGGACAGAGATATAGACCATACGCTGGATTTGGGCTGGGTATTGTTGGGCATACTTCCCCGGGAGGAGCTGGACAGGATACCGGGCGAAATGCTCGACAGGTATTACAACCCATACGAGGAAAGCAGGGGAGGGCTGAGGACGTGGATATGACCCTTTTTCCCACCAAGGGAAACCTGATCCGCGCAAAAGGTACGCTCAGCCTATCAAAGCAGGGCTATGAGCTGTTGGATAAAAAAAGGAACATCCTGGTTCGGGAAATGATGGCCCTGATTGAACGAGCCGGCGTGATCCAGCAAAGGATACACAGCCTTTACAAAGAGGCTTACGAAGCACTGCAGTCAGCGAATATCAGCATTGGTATTGCCGAGGTGGAGCAGCTGGGCTTTGCGGTTCCTGAAGAACGCTCGGTGAAAGTGAAGGTCCGATCCATCATGGGGGTGGAAATCCCCACCGTGGACATTGATCCTTATGATTTAAAACCCCGATATGGATTTTCAAGAACAAACCTGGCACTGGATATTGCATACCAGCGTTTTGACCAGGTAAAACATATGACCGTGGAATACGCGGAGGTCGAAAACGCAGTCTACCGACTTGCGGTGAACATTCGTAAAACGCAGAAAAGAGCCAACGCGCTGAAGAATATCATGATACCGCGCTATGAAAAAATCACCCGGGACATTCAGGACTTCCTGGATGAAAAAGATCGCGAAGAGTTTACCCGACTGAAAATGATTAAGAAGAGAAAGCTTGAATGACGGACTCTATTTGGCTTCAGCCGTTGCCGTCTCGATCAGCTTTTTGTCGATCCATTTAACGCTGTTGCGCGCAGTATGGATGAGTACTTCTTGATTTTTTTCAACCAAGACTACTGCCTCCCTGCCAAGAAACTTTATCTTCTGCCCCAGCTTCATACACGTACATCTCCTAAAAAAACTGAATAAATTGTATATTTTTCTCTATTTTTATCTAGACTATACCATAGGTTGTGTTATTTTAATATTACAATCATATTTCTTTTTATCAATAAAACAGGTTTAAGTCGGATATCTTTTGGACACGATGGTCTGCAGCTATTCCTGCCTGTTGTCTGGCGGAAACGCGGCCTGCACAAATGATAATACGAATATGAGCAGAACTTCAAACCTGTTTACCCTTTATAACCTCGTTTCGCAATGGCCCTTGCTACGTGAACCCCGCTTGCAGCTGCCTGGGACAAGCCGCGGGTAATACCGGCGCCGTCACCAACCGCGAAGAAATTGGTAAGGGGTGTCTCCAACTCACGGCTGAGTTCGAGCCTGGAGCTGTAAAACTTTACTTCCACACCATATAGCAGCGTATCGTGGTTGGCTGTTCCAGGTGCAATATGATCCAGGACCCGAATCATTTCAATGATATTGTCCAAATGACGTTTGGTCAGAACCAGGCTCAGATCCCCCGGAGTTGCTTTCAGTGTCGGTTTGGTAAAGCTTTGGCTCAGCCTGTGTTCATTGGTTCTTTTTCCCTTGATCAGATCTCCGAAACGCTGCACCAGCACCCCTCCCCCAAGCATGTTGGAAAGCGAGGCGATGCGTTTACCATATTGATAAGGCTCGTTAAAAGGCTTGGTAAAACGGTTGCTCACCAGCAGCGCAAAGTTGGTATTTTCACTGCGAAGACTTTCATCGGTGTAGCTGTGGCCATTCACGGTAATAATACCATCCACATTTTCACTGACAACATGGCCATAAGGGTTCATGCAGAAGGTTCGCACGATATCGCCGTATTGCTTGGTGCGGTACAGGAATTTTGACTCATAGACCACATCGGTGATATGTTCAAAAACCTTTGCCGGCAGCTCGATGCGCACCCCGATATCCACCTGATTGTTGATCAGCTTCAACCCAAGGCCGCGGCATTGCTCTGAAAACCACTCCGCGCCGGATCGTCCTGGCGCAGCCACAAGGTACCTGCAGGAAAGGGCTTGCCCATCCTTCAGCGTCACTGTATAACCTCCGCCGGCCGCGTGAATGGACTCAACTGCCGTATTACACACCAGATCCACCTTTTGACTTAAATCATCAAACATTCTGGAGAGAATTTCCCTGTTATTTTCGGTGCCCAGGTGTTTTACCGAGGCAGAAAGAAGATGCAGGTCGTAGCCCAGAGCTGCCCTTGCGATTTCATGAGCCTGCGCGGTTTCGGTTGAGAAGCGCTTGTCGGTTGCACCATACTTCATGTTCAGCGCATCCACATATTCTATCAGATCCATGATCTGGTCATCATCCAGGTAGTCGTTCAGCCATCCGCCAAAACGAGTTGTGAAATTGTATTTTCCGTCGGAGAAAGCCCCGGCCCCCCCGAAACCGTTCATAATGTCACAGTCTTTACATTGAATGCAGGCAGGGACCTTCTTGCTGATAATGGGACAATTCCGGTGATAAATATCATTCCCCTGCTCCAGCATCAGAATATCCGCGCCGGGGATGAGCCTGGACAACTCAAAACCCGCAAATATGCCCGATGTGCCGCAGCCAATCACAATCACATCATAGGTGGTCTTTTTCATGGTTCAACTTCCTCTCTGTTACCTGACATACAAAAGACCTGATTTCATTCAATCAGGCAAGCAACTCTACAGCTTTTCGCTTAAGCCCCATAAAGCCTGTGCAGGGGGTGATGCTGAAAAAGCCCGATCCATATTTTTTACACGTTTACTGTAACGATTCATTATAACATATCTGAACCAAGCTGCAAACCGCCCGCTGGAAAATTACATCAGCATTCGGATGGTTTGTTACTCCTGTGAAACTTGCCAAGGTTTCGTGTTGTTTGGCGACACCTGGGCCGTGGGAGACTGTTCAAAGGTATACAGGCGCAGCCGTCTCCTGAGCGAAGTGAAGGATCTTCTCAATAATTTTGAAAGATCCTTTGCTGTGCTCAGGATGGCATCTCTTCGTTCATGATAAAAGACATCCCTCTGATAATTGAGATGGTTTAGATGGCTAGTTTTGGATAACTGAATGAGAAGCAGTTACACCACCAATAAAAAAAGCAGCTTATACAGCTGCTTTCGGAATGAGGTCGATCTGTTCAAAGTAAACCCATAATACATTTTTTACTGATGTGTGGATGAGAACTTGATCGCCATTGCAACACAATACGGTTGCTTCTTCGCCATGTACCTGAATTTTCTCCCCTGTTTTCAACTCACTTGGCATACTACCCACTCCAATCCATTGGTTCTTTAAGGAGCGTCCATGCTCCCTGCAATGTATATATCGGAACGCTTGTTGATGAACTTAACACCTTTCACCAGGCTGCGCAGAAAATCCGTATCATTGGGAACATGTTGGAGGTATGTGGCGAAACTAATGATATCGATGATACAACCGGATAATAAAAGACTGATTTAAGATATTTCTGTTAATGAAAGAAAACAATTGAATTACAAATGAAAATAGTATACACTTAGAACAGTATAGCAATAGGCTACTAATTTTAGTCAGGAGGTTAATCGTATGGATATGGATATGGAAGGTTTGGGTATTTTTGCAGCTGCTGCAGTAGGGTTTATAGTGGTTTTTGTGATCATTGGGGTTGCACTATACATCTTTTTAGCATTTTCACTGTTCAAGCTGGCTCAAAAAAGAGGGCTGGATATGCCATGGCTGGCATGGATACCCATTGCCCAGTTTTATCTCATTGGAAAAATGGTAAAAACATTAAAAATTAGCACTTTCGAAATCCCCAGCCTTGAAATCGTTTTGCCGGTAGCGTTGCTTGCAAATGCTATCCTTGGGCAAATCCCGGTCATCGGTTTTATTATTAACCTTGCAGTTATTGCTCTAACGTTATTAACGTTTTATAACCTTTACAAGCAATATGTTCCAGAGCAGGCTGTCCTGTATACGGTTCTTAGTATTCTGGTAATTCCGGTGCCGTTTTTCTTCCTGAAGTTCAGCAAGATGGATCCCGTTATGATGCCTTAAGTACATACTTGTTTCTACGAAAATATATACGGCGGGGAGGTTATCCCCGCCGTTTTATGTTTTCTCCGATGTGGGTAAATGAAAGATAAAAAACCAAATCATTGAATCATTTATGAGCAACGCTCACTCCACTGAAAAATTTTTCGCACTTTGAGCAATCTGGTTTTCTCATCCCTGAACCTTTTTTATCTTACCAATTAGCCAGTTCTCAATCTTTTCACCATATTTCACCGAACAGAAGATAAAGGCTGCGGCTGTGATTCCAATCAAGGTCCAACCCCACCAGGGGATGGAGATGGCACCGGAGCCAACAAGGCTGGAAAAGGCGAGCCCGGGCGGGCGGGCAATGATGACAATCAGGATAAATGTCTTATATGAAATTCCGGTCAGCCCGGCAACGAAGCAAAGAGCATCATCGGGGAAGAACGGTACCAGAAAGAGCAGGAACAAATACAAAGAATATTTCTTGGAACCGCTGTCAAGGTACTTATCGAT
This sequence comes from Ruminiclostridium sp., assembly GCA_012523055.1. Taxonomy (GTDB): domain Bacteria; phylum Bacillota; class Clostridia; order DSM-8532; family DSM-8532; genus JAAYJG01. The sequence continues at coordinate 7,097 of JAAYJG010000501.1, forward strand.
GATTTGCGGCTTTACAAACCGTTCTACCAGGGGCCTGCCATAAAGCCGTACCAGCAAAAAGGCGATGGAAGAGCCCACAGCCAAGCCAGCAATCGTGATCAGAAAGCTTTTCCAGAAACCAAACAGGGCTCCGCCGACCAAGGCTGTAACATTGCCTGGAATAGGCGCGGCGATGACCTGAAACGTTTGCAGCAGGAAAAAGATAACCGGCGCAGTTGCACCAAAGCTTTCGACAAACTCCCGCATTTGATCGACAGATGAAAATATCTGTTTCAATTCGCTGAAGCTTTCAACACGCTGCGCCACGAGGTATATGGGGATGCCTAACAACAGCAGCGTGATCACAATAAATATGATGTTCAGCAAAACTCCCTTCTTTTGCTCTGTTTTTTCTTTTTTTTGCATGGTGGTGCTCTGATCCTTTCACTCGTATTTTAAATTTCTGCCCAGCCCCGGTAAGCGCTTGTCACCTTGAACCAAGGGAAGAATCTTAGCAGGAAACCATGTTAAAGATTCTTAGCTTTGCCGCACCATTCAATGAGGAACAGTGATGGTGTCCCTTAGCACCAGAACATCTTATCTTTTCCGGCTTCATTTCAAAGAGGCTATGCGGCCCTAAGAAAAAAGTGGTAAGGAGATCTGTTTTGTGCTACAATCTAGAGAGGGCATCTGTAAGCAGTATAAATGAACCTGCTTCTGTTAAAAATACGGATTATCCATTTTCTTGTCTGAGTATAACATAATGACAGGCTGCTGAATAGCGGTGTTTTGTTTGAAAACGCCCCCTGCGGCTGTGAAAATGAGATTTTCCCAGAGAAGACACATGGATGGTGAATATGAAAAAGGTCCTGATGATTGCGCACCAGTTTCCGCCTATCGGAGGATCGGGTGTGCAGCGCACGGTAAAGTTTATTAAATATCTGCCCGAGTTCGGTTGGAAAGGTCATGTTTTTACCCGCCGGGCTAGAAAAGTTCAACTGACAGACAGTACATTGGGTAGTGATATCCCTAAAGACACGCCGGTTTTCCGAAGTGCGGCATGGGATCTGTCCGAATGGCCATTTCCACTGAATCTTGCCGGGAAATATATACGGCGAAAAATACTGGTTCCCGACGGAGAACGCCTTTGGCAGATTTTTGCGCGCAAACAAGCCATCCATACTGCCCAAACCGGTGGTTATGACATGCTCTACTCATCTTCGCAGCCATTTAGCACGCACCTTCTGGCAATGGAAGTGAAAAAAGCGCTGCCTTCTCTACCATGGGTGATAGACCTACGGGATGAATGGACCAACAACACATTTGTAAAGGCATATGGTTATCCTCCCGCCAGAATCCTGCGAGAGAAGGAGATGGAAAGGCAGACCTTTGAAATGGCCGATGCCATCGTGATCAACACCCCATTCATGCGCGATAATTCAGTGCGGGATTATCCCTGGGTGAAGGATAAAATCCATGTCATACCCAATGGGTTTGATCTGGAGGATTTTGCCGGCCTCGAGCCAGCGAGGATAAATGACCGGTTTACACTCACCTATACAGGGCTGATTTATGGGAACACCAGCCCAAAAACGGTTTTTCAGGCAGTGTCGGGGCTCCTTCGCGAAGGTCGCATTCAGCCCGGTGACATTTGCCTGCGTTTTATAGGCAATTACAAGCCCGATCTGCTCGAGGGAATGGCCAGGGAGCATCAGCTCGGGCAGGTGGTGGAGGTTCTGCCCTACATGCCACATCTTGAAAGCATCCAGAATCTGTTGTGGTCTGATGCGGTACTGCTCCTTCTTGGGGAGAATACCGAAGCGATTTACACCGGAAAACTGATGGAATATATCAATACCGGCAAGCCGATTCTTGCTTCGATCCCTTCAAAGGGCGCTGCAGCCAGCCTGATCCACGAAACAAAAACAGGCTTCGTAGCCCATTGCGATGATGTAACCACAACAGCAGAACATATTCTGTCGATGGTCGAAAACTGGCGGCAGGGAAAGCCGCTATTTCAACCTGATCGTAGCGAAATTGCTCAATATGAACGTAAAGAATTAACAAAAAAGCTGGCTGCGGTTTTTAATGGGATTTGTGAAAACAACGCTGGGAAATAAAGCTGTGCAAATTATCAAATATTTGTTTTTTATTTTGTTTACTGCAACATTTTAAGCGTATTAATGGTCTTACATGAGAAAGGAAACAACCGGTTATTAAAGATACAGGAAACCGGCGTGCCATATGGAAAGTATTAATAGGAAAGGATGCTTCAACCATGAAAATTATCAATGAAAAAGGAAAGCTATTCGGAATCATCAACATCATTGACCTGGCCCTGCTGCTCGTTATTGCGGCACTTGCGGTCGGGGCGGTGCTCTACATGAAAAGGGAGGGCAGCCCTGTAGCCGAGTTACCAACAAAGGACTATTATGTAACCATTCTTTGCAGGGAAAACCGGCAGGAGGTTGTAGACGCCATCAAGGTAGGTGACCTGCTGTATTTCGGCAATGCGTTTACCAACCTGGAAATTACAGATGTAAAAGCCCAACCGGCAAAAATCGATGTTCCGATGCCTGATGGAACTATCGTATCCGCACAGCATCCGGAGTTGAAGGATATTTATGTCACCGTAAAAATCATCGGCGATCCCATCGATCCCAATGATCCGATGATCTATTATGGAATAACCCATGCGACCGTTGGTAAAAACGTCACATTAAAAACCACCACGGTTGAGATTCCGGCAGTGATCATCAAGGTTGAAGAATAGGAGTGGTTTCTGGTGAAGTATTTAAAGGAAAGCCTGGTATATCGAATGATTTACAGGCTGTTCGTCTTCTATCAGGACAGCGGCTTGAAAAAGCTTTTGGCCTTTCTTGCCGAAGCCTGCAGAAACAGTCTTCCGGGTAAATGGGTGAAAAACACCATGGCACGTGAGAGTGCCTTTCATAACTCCCGGGTTTTCAGCTTTCTGCGGAAGATATTAAAGGTATTGGATCGATGGCTTGTGAAGCTTTCAAAGGCGATTGAAGCCTGGTCTGAAACAAGCCTTATCATCAAGGCCTTCCGAATGGCGGCAAAGGCTTCGAAGGAAAAACTGTTTGCACTGGCTTTTCCGGTTTTCGGGATAGGCTATCTCGCCGGCAGAATTTTTCAGGGAAAGCTGATGATAAGGGATGTATTCCTACTGGGCCTGTTGTTTATCTTTTCAGGTGTTGCCCTGACAGACAGGGAAAAACGAAAAGCCATATGGAAAAACAGCCTGGCATACAAGCTGTATACTATAATATTGGAATAAGGTGCAGTGATGAATAAAGTGAAATGGATACTCCTTTTTACAGCAATACTGCTTTTGGGCTTTCTGGCTTCCGCGCTGAGTGTCGTGCCGCTTTTGGCTGTGATTACGTTGGCTGTTGCCGCTGCCGTTCTGTTCATGGATTATGAAAAGGCAACCCTTGTGGTAGCGCTGTATACCGCTTTTGAATTTCTATTGCGGCAGGTTCTGGGGAAGCCAATTTCTCAATTGCTTTCCCTATTTGGGAAAAATGCATATTTTGATTTCATAACGGCGAAATCTTCTTCCCTGGCGATCTCATCCTATTGGGATGAACTTGCTATGCTCGCGTGCTTTGGGGTATGGTTCTATAAATGGCTGCGGCACCGTCAGGAAAAACCGCTGCGCAAAACTCCGCTGGATATTTCATTAATCCTTTTTTTTGGCGTAGGGTTGGTGCTTCTGTTTGCGGCAGCTCCGAATTTGACCATCGGAATTGAAGGGCTTCGGGTTGTCATCCAATACATGCTGTGGTTCTTTGTGGTGACCCAGCTGCTCAGAAGCCCGGAGGGTGCAAAAAGGCTTATGAACATTCTCGTACTTTCGGGCTTTCTGGTTGCGTTATACGGGGTTTATCAGTTTGCCATTGCAGTGAACGTACCCGCCCATTGGACCGATTTGAAGGAGGGCTATGTGCGCACCCGCGTGTTTTCCATCTTTACAACCCCGAATATGCTTGCCGGTTATCTGACGCTGCTGATTCCCATCGCCGTGGGTTTGTTCATGGGGGATAAAAGCAAGCCCAGGAAGGTTTATTATGCTGGCGCCGCTGCAATTATGAGCCTGTGCCTTTTGTTTACCATGGCTCGTCAGGGTTGGATTGTATTTGGTATTTCTTTGATTGTATATGTATGGTTTAAGAACAAAAAGCTTCTTCTCCCGGCTTTACTGGGGGTTGTGGTATTATTCGTCTTTTGTATGTTCTTTCTGCCATCGGTTTCCAGCCGCATTCTGTATTTACTTTCTCCCGATTACATTGCATCCAGCATGAAGGGCGGCAGGATATTGCGCTGGACAGAAGCCCTGGAATTGTTCGGACAGAATTTCTGGACCGGAATGGGGCTCGGCCAATATGGTGGTTCGGTGGCATTAAGCCATAAGCTGAACAACAGCCCGTCCCTGGATAATTACTATTTAAAAACTGCAGTGGAGATGGGGATATTCGGGATATCGGCCTTACTGATGCTCATTTACAGCATAATTGCCTGGTGCTCCCGGGCTGTGGCTAAAATACAGGATCATGCGCAGAAGGATTGGGCCATTGGCATTTTGGCCGGGCTTGTCGGTGTGATTTTATACAATATCACCGAAAACATGCTTGAGATTCCCTTGATATCATCCTATTTCTGGATGTCAGCAGGTATTGTGATGTTCCTGGCATACGGGCAGCCTGTCACCCGAGATTTACAGCAGGGACAGGTTCCTGTGTAAATTATGGGAGGAAGGACAGGGTCAGATCCATGGCTTCCTTGACCTTCTTTTCCAGCAAGGGCTTCATGTTGGCCAGATCAAGGCTTATTTCATTTGCATTTGCCCAAACCTCATGGGTTTTGCACAGCAAATCTTCCATCGAGAATTTATCATTCCAGGGAACAAAGGGCTGTTGAATGGACTGCATAAAATAGTCAATTTTTGGCTGATAAGCAAGCCCCACCATGGGAATGCCCAGATTCAAAGCATAGATCAGAGAGTGTAAGCGCATGCCAATCACCATGGATACATTGCCCAGGATCGAAAGGGTTTCATCCACCGTATATTTTTCTGTTAAAATATAACCTTTATGCTTCATGTTCATCAACACCCTTTTTGCATATCGAACATCTTCCGGATGCTGCATTGCAAAAAATACGGGGACAGCCTGAAAATCGGAAACAATTTTGTCTGCATAGGCTGCCAGTATTTTTTCTGAATGCTTCACTTTTTTCCACCTGCGTAAACATAACGCAAAAAGCTTTTCTGTGGTGGGCACGCCGGCCTCTTTCAGAATATCTGCCCCTTTTTGCGGGCCGCAGGGTTTCAGTGCCAAAGCCGGATCTGCTGTTACTCGGGTTACGGGCTTGGTGACCCCCAGTGATTTCAGCTCTTCAAAGGCGTTCGGATCTCGCAGGGTGATTGCTTCCAGCCGGTTTAATATCCGCGAAGCGACCTTGCGGTTCTTCTTCCGGGTTAGCGGCCCAAGACCGTTGGCCAGAAGCACCGCATGGGCACCCTTTTTGACAGCCAGATGAAGCATGTAAAGGTAATACCAAAGCGAACGGCTGCTGGTGTCATCCTGAATGAGCGTCCCTCCGCCTGCGATAAATACCCGTGTGCCGGCCAGCAGTGCAGGAATTTTAAAAAGGTTAAAACGATGAACGGACTGAACCCTGTATAGTCTGCGCGTTTCGGCGGGGTCGTTGGACATGACGACGGTGGAAAGTCCCTTATGGTTGGCTTGCAGGTGATCGATAAAAGATTTCAAAATGGCATCATCACCGCTGTTACGGAAACCATAGTAGCCCAGGATGACGATGTCATGTGTCTTGCCATCTTTCAGGTACCGCTCTTCCCGGGAAAGAATGGTGTGATAGATATTCAGCTGGGTTTGTGTCATGGATTTCAGCGAAAAATGATCCCGGGCGGTTTCAAAAAGTTTTTCCCCGATTTGTTTTCGGTGAACTGGATCCTTCAGCAGCGTAAGCAGGTGACCAGCCAATGCGTCACTGTCACCCGGGGTATAAAGATAACCGTTTTCACCCTGTACAAAAAGGTCTTCGAGGCCCCCGACCCGGCTGGAGACAGTGGCCTTTTTCATTCGGGCGCCTTCCAGAATGGCATAAGGAAAGCTTTCGCTGTAGGAGGCCATCACATTGATATCGATCACGTCCAGAAAAGAAAAGGGTTCGTCGACCATGCCGAGAAAGAATACATTCTTCCGGATACCCAGATGCTCTGCCCGTCTCTCAAGAGAATGCTTTAATTCATCACCATCCCCGGCAATCAGAAATTTTGTGTTTGGAAATACCCGGATGACCTTTGCAGCAGCGTCAAGAAACACCGTATGACCCTTGACCGGGTGAAGCCGGGCAAGAATACCAATGGAAACATCCTCTGGCTCCAGGTTTATACCGTACTTGCTTAAGAACTCGTCCCGCGGCAGCAGGCTGATGGTATCATCAAAAGGAATGCCATTGTATACGGGTTGAATGCGATCTGCCGGAAAGCCCCGTTTGATCAGCATATCCTTAAAGTTCTGGGAAACAGAGATGTAATAATCTACCATCCGCAGCGCGATGGTATTGATAAGACCAAAGGTATACATTTTCAGTACACTGTGCAGATAGTCCAGACGGTAATCACTGTGTACCGTTGTGACGACGGGGATTCCCGAACTCTTTTTGACAAAGATGCCGATCATATTCGCTTTCGCGCCGTGGGTATGGATAATGTTATATTCGCCGGCTAAAGCCATATCGGTGATCGTGCGTATATCTTTCATGATATTTCCCGAACGGACAACCTCCACATCGATGCCCATGTCCGCCGCATCATCGGAAAACTGACCTGCCCGCAGGCTGATAAGCTTGACATGGATATAATATCCCAATTGATTCACCAGTGAAAGAACATGGGTTTTGGCGCCTCCGCTGTCTCCGCCGCCGATGATATGCAATACCTTCATGTGTAACTCCTGAAACATCAAAATAATACCCGGCCTTTTTTGTCACCGGAACAATCCATTATACCGCATCCGAAATCAGGATTCAATTCGAAACATGGGGACGGTTCTTTTGTTTCGCCAGAAACATGGGGACGGTTCTTTTGTTTCGCCATGATTGGCACATCAAGCTGGTTGCTTCCCGAGCTCAATTATACTGAATAAGCGTTTACGACCGTTGATACGGTGTCCAGATTAAGGGGGGATACTCTTCAATTGCGGGAAAAGTTCCTTTTCTTCCGTGCCTGGTATAAATATAACAATGATAGTGCCAGGTGCAGCCTCTATCATTATTTTATTCTCTAACCGCCTGCTGGTTTCTTTCTCCCAAAAGCTCTTTTCTTTGTCATCAAAAGGCCAATAAATATAGATGACCGAAAAGGGACTGAAGTCTATATCGAAAAAATCTGCTTGAATGAAACGGATTTTATTCTTATCCACTTTACGACAATCTACTAAATCCTTAAGACAGTTCATGCTCTCTTCATACAATTCAGAATTCATTTCAACTCCGGTCACATGTTCCACCCTGTTTGAAATAATGAAGGTGGAGAAACCATTTCCACTGCCCAAATCCAATGCATTGATATTTTGCCGTTCCCCCAGTAGATAAACAAGGATTTGCACGATATCGCTTCCAGGAGATATCCCAAAAGCACCGTGCTCATCCAGGTTAAGGTACATACTTAGTTTTTTTGAAAGGACATTTCCACGATAGTATATTTCAATAAATGTTTGGCTGTCGGTCTTCATTAAAACGTCCTGGACTTTATTCATCAACTCTTCACTGCCTGTTTTCTTTAAATGGCTGATGCAATCAAGTATCGTATAGCATTTATCCATCATATCGTTATCAACATATTCCGATAAAGAGTCGGCTAAATCCACTAAATTTCCGAGCTCCATGGTATACCTTTCCTGCGGGAGTTCATCAATTTCGCTCAGCAGTGCCCACGCTTGCGATAAAAATTCGTAGGTATAGGTATTCCCTTTAAACACTTCGGATAATTCAGGCAAGGTGCTTTCAAGCAGTTCATAACTAAACGATTCACCGCTGCCCATTGGTTTGCGCATATAAAAACCCTCTTCCGGAAGTAATCATGAATTACTGTTTTACAGGCCGGCTTAACGAATAGCAGTTTCCAGTTCCCAAAACAAGGGATATCGATAACACGAGCTCACTCTTTATCATATCACATTTCCTCCAAAGGTTTAATGCCAAGGTTCAGCCAGTTTCTGTCAAGCCATTGACGGCAATTTTTTTGTAGTAATCAAAATCATCTATGGATTTTTACATATAAATCCAGTTTCGTGTATCTTTCCACTAATGAATTTATCAAGGTCAGGGCTTACGGGTAATTGCTTTGATAAATTCATTTCGCTATGCTTTTCGACTTTTGCCGACGGTTGAAGGGAAAAAGCAAGTTTTAACATATTCACCCGCCGCCCACATCAGTTTAGCATAGCGACCGTTACCTTTTCACC
>JAAYJG010000502.1 GCA_012523055.1 Ruminiclostridium sp.
GGAGACTGGACAATATTATACAAACGGGGGAAGAGTCCTTGGTGTTACAGCGATCGACGACACAATAGAAAAAGCCAGGGTGAGGGCGTATCAGGCTGTATCGGAAATTCATTTCCAGGATGCCCATAACAGGAAAGATATTGGTTTGAAGTAGAAGGGTTTAATATCATTTTTGTGCCTGTGAGAGTCTGGTATCCAAATCTTCAATATTGGCTGTCACCAGGTTTGTTCGAATCAGAACCAGTATGGCATCCTGTTTTTGGACGGCGCTTCTCAGATCGTCCAAAGAAAGCTCCAGCATTTTGATCGCATCGGATGCATTATTCTGAACATTGGTTTTAACCTTTATAAATTCCTTCTGCAACTGATTGGACAGTTCCTGCGCCTTGTTCCAATCGTTTTGGCGCACTGAAAAATGAATGCCTGTTACCATGCTTGAAACGCGCTGTAATTCAGGCGGCTTGTCTGTTTTGTAATAGCTGAAAAACTCCGACAGCTTATCATACAGCTCGAAGACCGAGGTTTGAGCATCGCCGATATTTTTGGATTGGACGGCTTTTGAGAGGTTTTCAAGCGATGCTCCAAAGCTTTCACCCTGCACTTCAGTTACTCCCTTTTCCAGCAATTCCGGTTGAAGATTGTTCCAAGTAAAATACATTCCATCGGTTAATACTTTTATCATTTTCCAGTTTTCATCATTCCATTGAGGCATACCAAACAAACTGTCATCAAACTGAAAGGGCTTTTCTTCCTTTTTTTCAGGGGATGGTTGCGTACCCTTATCTTCTTCGGAACCTGGTTTTTGGCTTTGCTTTGATGAATTATCTTGTGCACTGCCTTGTTCATCTTCACTGCCAGGTTCTTTCTGCTGCTCACTGGCAGCTTCCTTCTTTGATTCGCTGCCGCCTCCCTTCTCTTGTTCACCCTCGCTGCCAGGTTCTTTCTGCTCTTGCCCGTCAGCTTTCTTCTGCTGCTCATTTTCAGGCTTATTATACTGGCCGCCCTGTTGGGCTTCACCACTATCCGAACCATCTTTTTTCTCAGTACCTTCTTTTTCCTGGTCCTGCATCGTTTTCTCCGATCCAGTGGTGGATTGCTGCGCGTTTTCTTCGGCTTTCATTATTAGCGCCTGCATCTGTTCGTTTTTCAGCTGTTCAATCCTGTCACGGCTGTCAAACATCGGGCCGCCCAGAAGCGTAATGATTTGCTCCAGTTCGGAAGCAGCTTTTTCCATGGTATTGGGGATTTGTTCAGGTTCTTTACTTTTGTTTTTATCCTTATCCGGGCATCCCGAAAGCAAAATCAATATCGAGAATGATACAACACAGAAAGAAACTTTTTTGCTCATTCATTTCACCCCGCAATGGTTTTAATCTTATTGTCCGCTTTCAGGACAAATCTTATTCAACAAGGAAGCCGCTATTCATCCTTGTTCGGCCTTTTTATTCCTTTCAAGCGGAAGGTTGATTTGAATGCAAAATTTGGCGGAATGAAACGAATTCATTCTGGGAAAAACAAATTTGAAAGGTGCGTGATAAACATGCTGTGGACGATTGCAATTGTCCTCCTTGGATTATGGCTTTTGGGAGTTGTCACCTCCTACACACTCGGCGGGTTTATTCACATTCTTCTTGTAGGGGCTATCATTACGGTTCTGATTCGGGTAATCAGAGGAAAAAGAGTGATGGGCAGATAGCAAAAAAGGGCTTGTTCAGCCCTTTTCCCTTTTTGTTTTACAAACTGAGCTTTTGTTGGATTTCACTTAAGGTAGCGGCAGAGTGATGAAGCATTTGCTTCTCTTTATCCGAAAGGGGAACCTCGAGAACCCTGTTGATACCATTTCGATCCACCACAGCCGGTACGCTGATACATACATCTGATATACCATATTGGCCTGTGAGCAGACTGGAAACCGTTAAAATGGAGTGCTCGTCGCGCATGATGGCCTCGACGATTCTTCTTACAGCCAAAGCTACCGCATAATAGGTAGCACCTTTGGCACGGATGATATCATAAGCCGCGCTTTTTACCTTTACAAATATTTCATCTCTCTTTTCACCGCCGCAGTTTTTGCAGGTGTTACAGTACTGATCCATGGGCATCCCCGCGATGGTGGTAAGGCTCCATGCAGGCAGCTCGGTGTCACCATGCTCTCCAAGAATATAGCCGTGGACATTCCGGGTATCCACTCCCACATGCTCGCCGATCAGATAACGGAAACGGGCGGTATCCAGGACGGTTCCGGAGCCAATCACCTTTTCAGCAGGCCAGCCGGAGATCTTTGCCGTCACATAGGTTAAGATATCAACCGGGTTGGTCACCACCAGCAGAAGGGATTTATCGGGGGTGGTATATTGGGTGACACTTGTTACGATGCTTTTAAAAATAGCTGTGTTTTTATGGACGAGATCCAGCCGGGTTTCACCCTCTTTCTGGTTTGCTCCGGCGGTGATGATGATTATGTCGGCATCATGGCAATCCGAATAATTGCCCTGGTAAATCCTGACGGGCTTTGCAAAGGGCATGCCATGGTTTAAATCCATCGCTTCGCCTTTTGCCTTGGTTTCATTGATATCAATTAAAACCAGCTCTGAAAAAAGACCGCTCATCATCAGCGTAAAGGCAGTGGTGGAACCGACAAATCCTGTACCAATAATCGCAGCTTTTTGAATATCTTTTTGGCTCATGGGATCATCTCCTTTTTCGAAAAATTCAGTGGCCGCGCTTACAGCCAAATCACCTTTTGTCTGCATTTACTCGAAGATTTTCAACTTTCATAAGTAAAAGCAATGAGCTTGTGCAGTGATAAGATTTATACGAGTTAAATTATATCCATTTTTTCCGTGAGAAACAACTTATTATTGAAAGATACTCACCCTCAGCAATTACATTAACAGTCAATCACATGAAAACCTCGCTGCGCTCAGGATAAAACACATACCTACGGCCTATGAACTGATTAAAGGTGGGTGTGAACAGAAACGCCTGTTACAAACAGCGGCATTTCAACAGAACACAACCTTGCAGGGAAACTATACAAATGATATATTAGGTTTTAGGAAGATGATTCAGGCAACCATTACTTGGGAAAGGAAAGAAAAGATAATGCGTAAATTTATGGATGAAGATTTCCTGCTTCAAAGTGAGACAGCAAAGACATTGTATCACAGTTATGCGAAAGATATGCCAATTATAGACTACCATTGTCATCTGAACCCGCAAGAGATTGCACAAGACAAGAAATATAAGAATATTACCGAGATTTGGCTTGGAGGGGATCACTACAAATGGCGTGCTATCCGTTCCAATGGCGTTGATGAAAAATATATCACCGGAGCTTCCGATGACAGGTTAAAGTTTATGAAATGGGCTGAAACAATGCCCTATCTCATTGGAAACCCCTTATACCACTGGACTCACCTCGAACTGAAGCGTTTTTTCGGGATTGACAGCGTCCTGTCCCCTTCCACTGCCGAGGCTATTTGGGAGCAGTGCAATGAAATGCTGCAAGGGGATGATTTTTCTGTAAGGAACCTGATCCTCCGATCCAATGTTGAAACGATCTGTACTACCGATGATCCTGCCGATACTTTGCAATACCATCAGGCCATTCGGCAGGACACATCATTTGCCGTAAAGGTATATCCCGCATTCAGGCCTGACAAGGCGTTGAATGTTCAAATGGAAGGCTTCAGCGACTATATTGAAAAGCTGGGGCTGGCTGCCAATGTGGAAATATCTTCGGTCAAAGCACTGAAGGAAGCGCTGGAGAACCGCCTGGATTACTTTAATGATCATGGATGCAAGGTTTCAGACCACGCTCTGGAATATGCTATTTATGTCGATGCTGCGGATGCCGAGGTAGAAGCGGTGTTTCAGCTAGCAATGAGTGGAAACAAGCCCACGCAATCCCAGGCTGACAAGTTTAAAACGCACATGCTTGTGTTCCTGGGCAGGGAATATGCAAAGAGGGGCTGGGCCATGCAGCTTCATATGGGCACGATCCGAAGCATTAATTCACGGATGTTCCGCACAATTGGCCCGGACACAGGGTTTGATGCCATTGGTGACAGCCATCAGGCAAAATCACTGGCTGCTTTTCTGGATGCCCTGGACAATACCGCTCAGCTTCCGAAAACAATTCTGTACAGCCTGAATCCAAGGGATAACGAAGCGCTGGCTACCATTATGGGCAGCTTCCAGGGCACTGAAGTTCCCGGAAAAATTCAGCTTGGCTCAGCCTGGTGGTTCAATGACCAAAAGGATGGAATGGAAAAGCAGATGAAAGACCTGGCCAGCCTTGGGCTTTTAAGAAGGTTTGTCGGAATGCTCACCGATTCAAGAAGCTTTTTATCCTATACAAGGCATGAATATTTCCGCCGAATCCTTTGCAACATCATCGGCAAGTGGGCTGAAAACGGCGAAGTAAACGCAGATATGGCGATGCTTGGCGCAATGGTTCAGGAAATCAGCTATCTGAATGCGAAGAATTACTTCGGCTTTTAGTGAATACTGATTATTAAAAATACACTGTATTAAGCCAGGAGTGATCATTTTGAGCAACGCAGACCACGTTTTTATTAAAATGTGTACGGATATTCTTGAAAACGGATTCAGTTCCGAAGGACAGGAGGTTCGTCCCAGGTGGGAGGATGGCACGGAGGCGCATACAATAAAAAAGTTCGGGGTAGTGAACCGGTATGATTTATCCAACGAGTTCCCCATATTGACGCTGCGCCCCACGAACCTGAAAGCAGCTATCGATGAAATTCTGTGGATATGGCAAAAGAAATCAAACCGTATCGCGGATTTAAGCAGCCGTATCTGGAACGCATGGGCCGATGAGGCGGGAACCATCGGAAAAGCATATGGGTACCAACTGAAGGTGAAGCATCAATACCCGGAAGGAGAATTCGATCAGGTGGATCGGGTGCTGTTTGACTTAAAGCATAACCCGGCCAGCAGAAGAATGATTACAAGCATGTTCAACCATGCTGACCTGAATGAAATGGCCCTGTATCCATGTGCCTACAGTATGACCTTCAATGTTACGGGAAACAGGCTGAATGGCATACTGAACCAACGCTCACAGGATGTATTGGTGGCAAACAACTGGAATGTCACACAATATGCCATTCTTATCCATATGTTTGCAAGAGTCTCGGATTTACTGCCCGGCGAATTGGTGCATGTTATCGCCGATGCGCATATTTATGACCGTCACATTCCTCTGGTTCGGGAGCTGATCGCAAGGCAGCCCTATCCTGCGCCAAAGCTGGTGATGAATCCTGATATCAAAGATTTTTACAGCTTCCGCGTGGAGGACTTTTCTCTGGAGAACTACCAGACCGGTCCGCAGATTAAGAATATTCCTGTTGCGGTTTAAGCCGCCTAAAGCAGGCGTTCCCATCAAAGCTAACCCAAACCTGAAATTGGAACGGTATGTTTTGTATACACAAGTTCCTCAAACTGTATCACCAAAGTGGGCTACGCCCACAACCCAACAGCGGTACTCACAGCTGCGAAACATCAAATTCTTGTTTTAATTTGATGTTTTGCAGCAGTAAGTTACTAACAGGAGGTTTATAAATGCAGAAGGGCTTAATATCGATTACTGTTGATGGACAACAGATGCAAACCGAAAAGGGAACCACCATTGAAACTCTTATAAAGAGTATCACAAGGCAGAACAAACCCACTGTCGCAGCAGCAAAAGTAAACAATGAGATCAGAGAATTGACCTATCCTGTTACCGAAGCTTGTGATATCACCCTTGTAGACCTTTCCAGCGCCGATGGGGTGAGAATTTATCAAAGGAGTCTGATATTTCTTCTGGTCAAGGCATTTTATGATGTTTTCCCCGGGGAGGAAATTGCTGTATGTCATTCGGTCAGTAAGGGGCTCTTTTTCGAAGCATTAAAACCATTGACCAGCGAAGCCGTCGAGAAGGTGGAGAAGCGGATGACCGAGCTTGTTATGCAGGATCTTCCGTTCCGGAAGGAAACGATTGACACCGAAAAGGCCAGGCAGCATTTTTTGAAAGAGAAGCGCATTGACAGATACGGCGCAATCAAATACCGGGAAAAGCCTTATGTCAGCTATTATGTTTTGGATGATATGGATGACTACTTTTATGGCTATATGGTTCCTTCGACCGGATATCTAAAGCTTTTTCGGCTGGAGTATGATAATGAGGGCATCGTCCTGATTTCACCAAGAACTACCAACCCTATGGGCCTGGAAGAGCACGAAATACCACAGAAGCTGTTTCAGATTTTCAGCGAGTATCGTCAATGGATTCGTATTCTTGGGGTTGATAATGTAGGGAAGCTGAATGATATCGTGGAATCGGGAAAAGCAGACGAATTCATTCGGATTTCCGAAGCGCTGCATGAGAAAAAGATAGCTCGCATAGCGGATATGATTCAAGACAACCGGGAAAGAATAAAGATTGTGCTGATTGCGGGGCCTTCATCCTCCGGCAAAACCACCTTCGCGCAGAGGCTGTCCATCCAGTTGCGTGTGAATGGCCTGATTCCGGTGAACATTTCATTGGATGATTACTTCGTCAACAAGGATCAAACCCCTGTGGACGAGTTTGGCAAACCAGATTATGAAGCCCTTGAAACAATCGATCTGAAACTGTTTAACGAGCAGCTGAACAGCCTGATAAAAGGGGAAGAGGTGAAGATTCCCACCTATAACTTCCTAACGGGAAAACGGGAATACAGCGGGAAAACATTAAGCCTTTCGGAAGGAAAGGTTTTGGTGATAGAGGGCATTCACGGCCTGAACCCAAAGCTGACGGCAGATGTGCCAGAAAGCAGTAAGTTTAAGGTTTATATCTCAGCAATCACTTCCATGCGTATTGACCGACATAACAGGATTCCCACCACAGATATGCGCTTTATTCGCAGAATTGTCCGGGATCATCAATTTCGGGGGTGTTCGGCGGAAAAAACCATCGAGCTGTGGCCTTCGGTCAGGCGTGGTGAGGAAAAGAACATTTTTCCCTATCAGGAGAACGCTGATGTGATGTTTAATTCATCCCTGATTTATGAGCTGGGGGTTTTAAAAAGGCTGGCTGTTCCGTTGTTGACGGCGATTACGTCTTCCCAGAACCAGTATTCTGAATCTCGCAGGCTGCTGGAGTTCTTAAGCTATTTTTTACCCATTGAAAGCGATGAGATTCCGATGAACTCCATTATCAAGGAATTTATAGGAGGCTCCTGCTTTTTCAAGGAATAACTGTTTGGAAATAACCTGCCCACGGTTGAGTGAGGGCTGAAAGGTTGGCATATATGGAAGACAGAGTACAGTTAATCGCAACCGCGGTTTTCGGAGTGGAGGCTGTTGTTGCGAGGGAACTGAAGCACCTGGGATATGAAGACACCATTACGGAGGACGGAAAGGTTACATTTACCGCGCCTGTTTCGGCCATCTGCAGGGCAAACCTTTGGCTTCGCTGTGCGGACAGGGTTTTTCTGAAGATGGGGGAATTTGAGGCAAAAACCTTTGAGCAGCTTTTTGAGGGAACCAAGGCGCTGCCCTGGGAAGACTGGCTGACGGCTGATGCTGTTTTTCCCGTTACCGGCAGCTGTGTGCGTTCTACACTGATGAGTATTTCAGATTGCCAATCCATTATCAAAAAAGCGATTGTGGAAAGGCTGAAGAAAAAATACAGGTTGGAGAGGTTTCCCGAAAACGGTCCGAGATACAAGGTAGTATTCTGGATCTTGAAGGATGTCGTTATCCTGGGCATGGACACCTCCGGTGATGGGCTTCATAAGCGCGGGTACCGCAGGAGAACAACACCGGCACCCTTAAAGGAGACCCTTGCCAGTGCGCTGTTGCTAATCAGCAGGTGGACGCCGGAAAAACCACTGATGGATCCTTTCTGCGGCTCTGGAACCATTCCGATAGAAGCAGCGATGATGGGCTTGAATCTGGCACCGGGCCTGAACCGTTCGTTTGATGCCCAGTATTGGGCGAATGTAAGCCCAGCCTTGTGGGAACAGGCTGTTGAGGAAGGTTGCGATTTGGCAAACAGGGAGAAGCAGCTTCAGATATTTGGGTATGATTTCGATGAGGATGCAATCGATGCCTGCCGGTTCCATGCCAGGGAAGCAGAGGTGGATCATGCCATTCATTTTCAGGTGCGCCCTGTAAAGGAAGCCTCATCACGTTTCGAATATGGTGTTGTCGTTACGAACCCACCTTACGGGGAACGGATGGGGGATAAAGCGCAGAATGCCGCCTTGTACGGCGAGATGTCCGATACCTTCAAAAAGAATCTGGAAACCTGGTCGTTCTATGTCATCACATCGGATCTTGCCTTCGAGCAGCATTTCGGGAGGAAGGCAGACAAAAAAAGAAAACTTTACAACGGAGGGATCCTTTGTTACCTGTATCAGTTTTACGGCCCTAAACCCCGTTCATTCCAGAATATTCGACCATAAGCGAAGATTATAAAACATTTCGCAATATATTCCGGAAATATTGTTATAATTTGAGATAGAAAGTCTTGTTTTGTCAAAGCAAAATAGAATATAATGGAATAGATGGTTTGAATGATTCATTAGGGTGTGGTGAGAATTGTGAGTGAAAAGATAAAGGTTTATGTGGTAGATGACAGCGATGAGTATATCCAGCATGTGGAACAAAGCCTGGGAAAGGTTTCCGATTTCGAGATTATTGGAAAGGCCTATGATGGGGAAACTGCCATTCGTGAAATCGTTAATGTAAAACCGGATATTGTATTACTGGATCTGATTATCCCTCAAAAAGATGGTATTGCCGTGCTGGAAGAGCTTCAAAGGGTGGAGGGCTGGCAAAGACCTGTGATCATCATGCTCACCGCCATCGGGCAGGACAAATACATTAAGAAGGCCTTAAGCCTCGGGGCTGAATACTACATTTTAAAGCCCTATGACATGGATTTGCTTCCAAAAAGAATCCTTCAGGTTTATCAGGATTCCGACAGGCGGGGAAGACCGGAAAGGAAAGAAAGGCTTGCAGAGGTTCAGCCCACGCCGCGCTCAAGTGTTGCAAAGGAACCCCGCAACCTCCGCGACAATGCGGAGGCGGATGTGATCAAAGTGCTTCAGGATATTGGCGTACCTGCGCATTTAAGCGGGTATAGCTATTTACAGAAAGCAATTCTTGAAACAGTTCTCAGCGAGCGGGGGTTTATACCGATCACCAAGGAGCTATACCCTATGATTGCCGAATGCTACAGCACAACCCCCGGGAAGGTGGAGAGGGCTATCCGCGGTGCCATACAAAAGCTGTGGCAAAGGGTGAACAACCAAAAGCTGAATCAGTTTTTTATCCATACTGAAAACCGGAATGATGACCATCCCACCAATTCCGAATTCATTGCGACCATTGCCGATAAAATCCGGCTGATGTATTTAACAAAATATTGACATTTGCACATCCTGCTAACAAAGAAGCACGTATTCCTGCATCAATTTGCTGGGAATACGTGCTTTTGTAATTGATAAACCAATCTCAGGCTAATAAGGCCTGAATGGTACATATGCCGGTGTGGGGGTGGGAAGCGGAAGTGTGATGATTGGTTCCA
>JAAYJG010000503.1 GCA_012523055.1 Ruminiclostridium sp.
GGGCTGGATACTTCCATTATCATTCCATGGCTGAAAGAAAATTATGATTACGACGTGATCGCCATGGCAGCCGATGTCGGTCAGGGCGAAGAGCTGGATCCGCTGCACGAGAAAGCAAAGAAGACCGGCGCGGAAAAACTGTATATTGAAGACTTAAAGGAAGAATTCATTACCGACTATATCTACCCTACGCTTAAAGCCGACGCGAAATATGAGGGGAAATACCTGCTTGGCACCTCCTTTGCAAGGCCTATCATTGCAAAACGTATGGTTGAAATTGCTAAAAAAGAAGGCGCAGTCGCAATCGCACATGGCGCTACCGGAAAAGGAAATGACCAGGTTCGGTTTGAGCTTACCGTAAAGGCACTGGCACCCGAGCTGAAAATCATCGCTCCGTGGAGGATCTGGGATATTCGCTCCCGCGATGATGCAATCGATTATGCTGCTGCCAGAAACATCCCAATTCCAGTCACCAAAAAAGACAATTACAGCCGGGACCGCAACCTGTGGCATTTAAGCCATGAGGGCTCTGAGCTGGAAGACCCACTCAATGAGCCCTTCTATGACAGGCTTTTAAAGCTTTCGGTCACCCCGGAAAAAGCTCCGGACAAGGCAACCTATGTTGAGCTTGAGTTTGAAAAGGGCATTCCGGTAAAGCTGAACGGAAAAGCTCTGAAGCCTGTGGAGCTGTTGACTGAACTGAATAAGGTCGGCGGTGAAAACGGGATTGGGATCATTGATATCGTTGAGAACCGTTTGGTTGGCATGAAATCCCGCGGTGTTTATGAAACTCCAGGCGGCACCATTCTGTATGCTGCCCACCGTGAGCTGGAACTTTTGTGTGTAGACAGGGATACACTGCATTACAAGGACATTGTCGCACAACGATTTGCCGAGCTGGTTTATTACGGACAATGGTTCTGCCCGCTTCGCGAGGCTATTTCTGCATTTGTTGATGTTACGCAGCAATATGTCACCGGCAAGGTAAAACTGAAGCTCTACAAGGGGAATATCACCCCGGCCGGAAGCGAATCCCCCTATTCCCTGTTCAGCGAAGAGCTTTGCACCTTTGGCAGGGATGATGTGTACAACCAAAAGGATGCAGAAGGCTTTATCAACCTGTTTGGCCTGCCCATGAAGGTTCAGGCCATGATGAAAAGAAACATAAAGTAATGACAACCTTAGCCCGAAGAGATGAAGTTAAACATCAGTTGGGGGACATTCCGCAGAAATTCACTCTCGCGAAGCAGCGGCTGGTCGTAAGCTAAAGCTTACTGCTCGCCCATGCATCCTGACTGCTCGCCCATGCAACCTGGGCGTGTCCCCTTACCTTAGAAGGAGAATTGCCATGAAGCTATGGGATGGTCGCTTTTCAAAATCTACCGACCCTATGGTGGACGATTTCCATTCCTCCATCCGCTTTGACAGCCGCATGTACAGACAGGATATCCAGGGAAGCATGGCCCATGCAAAAATGCTTGGGGAATGCGGCATCATCCCTGTACAGGATGCCGTGCTGATCTATAA
>JAAYJG010000504.1 GCA_012523055.1 Ruminiclostridium sp.
ATAGAAAACCTGATCCGCCAGGGCCAGGAGATCACCGTGCAGGTAAAGAAGGAAGCCATTGAGAACAAGGGCCCCAGAGTTACCACACACATTACTCTTCCGGGAAGAAATACGGTATTATGCCCTTATGATCCAGGGGTTGGCGTTTCCAAAAAGATTGCGGATAAAGAAGAACGGGAAAGATTGAAAGGCATCGCCGAAAAGCTTTGCCCTCAAGGAATGGGATTGATCATCCGCACGGCAGCCCAAGGGATAGATCCATCTGAACTGGAGGATGATATTCTTCTTCTTCGAAAGCTTTGGGAAAAAGTGAGCAGGAAGGAAGCGAAGGGTGCCGTCCCACGGTGTCTTTACAGTGAACCCGACCTGGTACAGAAGCTTGCGAGAGATTTGCTGAATGCGGGAGTGCAGCGGTTTGTTGTGAATGATCGCAACGAGTATGAAAGCTTACTGGAGCTTATGGAAGATATCTCTCCCAACATGAAAATGAAAGTGGAATACTATTTCGGAGAATATGAGCTGTTCGATTTTTACCATGTGGAATCCGCGATACAGAAGGCATTGGCCCGAAAGGTCTGGCTGAAATGCGGTGGATATGTCGTTTTTGATAAGACCGAAGCCTTGACAGTGATCGATGTGAACACGGGCAAATTCACAGGCCTGAATGATCAGGAAGAAACCATTCTATTCACCAATCTGGAGGCGACAATCGCCATTGCCAGACAGATCAGGCTTCGGGACATCAGCGGAATCATCCTGATCGATTTTATCGATATGCAGGAGAACGGGCATAAGGAGCAGGTTCTGTCTTCGCTGAGAGAGGCGGTAAAGCAGGACGGTACAAAGACCGTAGTTCTGGGGATGACCCGACTGGGCCTGGTGGAAATAACTCGGAAAAAAGTACGCAATAATCTGCAGCAAACCTTAACTGAACCCTGCCCTGCCTGTGGCGGAACAGGCAGAAAAGCCCGGAAACAAGCTGAGAATACATGGGGATTTTGATA
This sequence comes from Ruminiclostridium sp., assembly GCA_012523055.1. Taxonomy (GTDB): domain Bacteria; phylum Bacillota; class Clostridia; order DSM-8532; family DSM-8532; genus JAAYJG01. The sequence goes on from JAAYJG010000504.1 coordinate 1,005, forward strand.
CACGGACAGATCTCATGTACCAATAAGAACAGGAGATCCGTTCTCATTTTTTACCCAGGGTTCACTTCATCAGCTGCTGCTCTTTTCATTCTTTTTTTCAGGAAGAAATAAAAGAATACTGTTCCTGCGATCATGAGCAGACCTGTATACAGGTTTATCTGCACTGCATCTATCCGATCCATGAAATAACCCGCTACGGGAAAAGCAACTGTAACAGCAAGGTTTTTCAGCAAGCTGCTGAAAGATATGATAGTTGCCCGTTGGTTGCTGGGAATATGCTTGTTCATGTATTTCATAAAAACAGGCATCTGAAGCCCTCTGGCTACCTGCTGCAGACATATGAACACAAACCCGATGGGATATCTTGTGACACCCAGCAGAACGAAGGAGGCAGCCATGAGCACGGATAACAGGATCATGGATTTTCCCCTGGTTCGTTCAATCAGCTTTCCTGCGCTCCGTGCAGTCAAAGTAGCAACAATATTGAACAATGCGAAGAGGAGCCCGAAGTATTTATCCGGGATACCCACATCCTGGAAATAGGGCTGGTAATACCAGAAACCGATACGGAAAAATACGAAGAAGAATACTCCATATAAAACGATAGACCGTATACGCTGGTTGTTTACCAGGAACCGTGCACTGATAGCGATTTGTTGGAAATACCCGGGTTTTTTCTCATCTTCATAGGTTTTTATTTCATACAGAAAGAGGGCCGCGACAGACGAACCCACCATTAGAACAGCGGATATCAGCAGGGGCAGCTCTTTATTCAAGCTGTAAACAAAGCCCGAGATGATTGAGCCGACTATTTGGGATCCAAGCGCATATGCTTCGCCCTTGCCCTGGATGTCTGCAAATGTTTTTTCTTTTCCGAGGGTTTTCAGCGAGTCATAGACGATCGCGGTATCAGACCCTGATTTCAGGCTCATTCCGCATGCAAACAGGGCCTCACCAAGCATAAACTGCCAGATGCGTGCCCCGGTGATATAAGCAACAGCACCAAGAGCCATGAAGAGCCCGGCAAGGAACAAGCTGAACCGCCTGCCCAGCAAGTCACCCACAGCCCCGGAGGGCACCTCCAGAACCACCACCGCGACGGAGAAAAAGGCTTCCATGACCATGATTTCCGTATAGCTGAGCCCCTTGTCCAATAAGTACAGCATGATGATGGGCCCGATAATCAATTGAAACAAGCCCATATAGGTATAGTAAACCGGGATATTTCTTTGAATTCTCAACTCGTCCAACGCTCCAGACCCCTTTCACCGTGATTTTAGGAACAATGTGCCATCGTCCAGGGAGACCGTTCGGAAAAGCATGTTTATTCATAAGACACTACTTTTCATGGCTTGAAACCCGTATAGTTCCGCTCATTATTACATGTTTATGCGTGTTTCTAAAGAATAAACAGACTTTCCGAGCCGGCTCCTAGGTAAAACAAAAGCCCGCAGAATCACCATCAGGTGACTCCGCGGGCTTAAACCGCGTGTAGAAGAAGCTTCTTCCTGTACCGCTCACCATGAGGCATGATTGCTCCCAGGTTCAGGTACACTCACTTTTTATAGATTATAAGCGCAGTCCTGGGGTTTGTCAACCAGTATTTGCCTATGCAAAAGAAACGTCGATGGAACTGAAACAAAAAATCATCTCCCATGTTTCAATACGAAATTCTTTTGCTTGCCATGCTATTTTTATTGTGTTATAATAGCAATCGGCACTTTTTAAGAAGAACATGCCAAGGCATGTGAAATAGAGCATGTGCTTGTAAGCGAGGTGAAAAGAATGAAGGACGGTATTCATCCAAATTATGGGAAAGCAACCGTGAAATGCGCTTGTGGAGAAACATTTGAAACGGGTTCAACAAAGAAGGATCTTCACGTGGAAATATGTTCACAGTGCCATCCTTTTTTTACCGGTAAACAAAAGTTTGTAGATACCGGTGGACGTGTTGACAGATTCAAGAAGAAATATGGTATGAAATAAAACCGGGTTATCCCGGTTTTTTTCTTTATCAGCCCAAATGTGGAGTATACATAAATCATCGATGAATTGCTTTTTCCGATGGATACGGAAGTCACTTCGGTTAATGGTATCGGCAGTTTCACAAAATGGAGACAATTTGATGTTAATGGAATGATTTTGCCTGTTTTGCGTATGATAGGTTCAGTACACACAATCCGTTTTGTGGTCTGTTGTCCATGAGGTGAGCAAGATGAAGAGGATTATGCAGCATACCCTGTCGCTGTTACAGATATTTCTAGGGTCTGCCATTCTCGCTCTGTCCATGAACATATTTCTCGTTCCCCATAAAATCGCTCCGGGAGGGGTTTCCGGGGTTGCTACGGTTTTGTTTTATCTGTCAGGTCAGAAAATTCCGGTAGGGGTTGCCATGCTTGCAATGAATGTTCCGCTGTTTTTAGCGGGGTTGAAGGTTCGTGGCAAGCATTTTATTATCAGATCCATTATTGGGGCAGCGCTCCTGTCGGTCATCATCGACATCACCGAGCCCTGGGCTTCAGGCTTTGCGGATATTTTACTCACAGATACAGCCAGTTCAGGCAGCCATGATTTGCTTTTGTACGCGCTTGCGGGGGGTGTGATGACCGGCCTTGGCCTGGGCTTTGTATTCAAGGAGGAAGCGACCACGGGGGGAACAGACATGGCAGCTGCCCTGCTTGCCAGGGTATTCCCCTGGATACCCGTTGGAAAAATACTGATAATACTGGACGGGTTGGTGGTTTTTATGGCCGCTATTGTCTTCAAAAGCTTTCAACTGGGCTTATATTCCGTTGTAGCCTTGTTTGTTTCCGCAAAGACACTGGATGGCTTTCTGGAAGGAATAAATTTTTCCAAATCGTTGATGATCATCTCCATGCGGGCCGACAGCATAGCAAAAGCATTGATGGACAGAATAGACAGGGGTGTAACGGGCCTTTACGGAAAGGGCATGTACACGGGAAACTCCTATACGGTTTTACTGTGCGTGGTAAAAAAAGAAGAGATCCACAAAGTAAAAAATACCGTCCGTGAAATCGACCCTGATGCATTTGTGCTGCTGACTGATGTGCGTGAAGTTTTCGGAGAAGGGTTCACGCCACATCACACAGGGTAAAACACTACGTTACTCCTGTGAAACATGCTTGGGTTTCGTGTCGTTTGGCGGAACCTGGGTTGTGGGAAACGGCTCACACCCGCGCCTAATAGGTCCATAAGTTGTTGCAGAGGTATGTGTTTTACCCTGAACGCAGTGATGTCATCCTAAGCGCAGCGAAGAATCTTGTCAGGAGTAATGAGCGATCCACTTCGTTCATCAGGCTGCGCCTGTTTACCTGTGAACGGTAAAAACACTGCTTCACATCAGGTAAGAAACCCTTGATGTATTTGATTTTTTCCGATATACTTTTTATGGTTGCAGGTTGTCCACTTAATGCATAGAAGCATTCCGTGCAGTTCAGGCAGCAACTGGTTCACTTTTTTATTGAGATGGCTTTGCGCTTTCAGTAAAAAATGAATGGTTAGTAATGTTGATCATTTTGAATAGGCCACCAATGAAATGAATGATAGAAAGGGTTGTTGTTTATGGATCAAAAGGAAATATTGTCTTTGAAAAAAACCGCCACAAATATCCGCAAGGGGATTATAGAGGCGACCACCGCAGCAGGAAGCGGTCATC
>JAAYJG010000060.1 GCA_012523055.1 Ruminiclostridium sp.
AAACACATACCTCTGAAGCTACTTATGAACTTATTAGTGGGGGGTGTGAACAGTCCCCCACGCCCCAGTTGTCGCCAAACGACACGAAACCTTAGCAGGTCACAGGAGTAACCCTAAAACAGTCTATAAACAATAAGAAGAAAACGCAAAGCTAACCCAATAAGCGCGTAGATCTAAGCTACTAGTTGACAAGGGCTCAGAAATGAAAAATTATGAAATTCAAAGAGATTGCGAGAAAAAGGAAGCCATTTAACTCTATTCAGCTCTCACCTCTTGTAAAGGTCAAAGAAAGTCAAAAGCAAAGTTTGAACTTTTTCATAGAATACATTAGAATAAAACTAGAAGGTCAAAGATAGTCAAAGATAAATATTGATACGATTTTATACGGAGGTGTTGTTTATGTTTAGCTTAGTACCATTCACAAGACGAAATGCAGGATTGACAAAAGGGAATGATTTCTGGAGTATGGACAAATTCTTTAATGATTTCTTCAATGATTCCTTCTTCAGTTTCCAGGGAAATATCCCTGTCAGGGCGGATGTGCGTGAAACGGAGAATGAATGGCTGATCGATGCGGAGCTTCCGGGGGTGGACAAAAAAGACATCCAGGTAGACTTAACAGATGGTTATCTGACGATTTCGGTTGAGCGCAACAATGAAACCAATGAGGAAAAGGATAATTACATCAGAAGAGAAAGAACATACGGCAGCTTTAAAAGATGCTTCTATGTGGATGATGTAAAAGAGGACGAAATTAAGGCATCCTATAAGGACGGCATACTGTCTCTGACTGTTCCCAAGGCAAAACCGGAGAAAAAGCAGGGAGTGAAAATAGACATTCAATAAAGTCGATGGCAGTTCAAACTGCCCGCCTCCAAAGGGCTTTAAATATTGGAAGGGCTGAAACGGGAGATTCCTCCTGATTCAGCCCTTTTTCCAGGTGGTCAGGGTAATGCTTACAGCACGATTGCCCTGGCGATTTATTTTTACCCTTTAACCGTGTGGTCAGGGTAATGCAATATATATATCTACAATTTCTCGCTTATAACCGCACATAAGGATTGTCAAGAAAATGTTAATATATCACATAAATCGGTTTCATATTTTCTGCCCAGGAAGTATTATTTTACCTGTAAGCTGTAATGCTTACAGATGTTTTTCAGGCATGGTCACTGTTTTAAAGCTGTTGAAATGGGAATATTTAAAAGGATGTAATCTATTGTCGCAGCAGAAAAATGTGACAGAAGCATAGTAAAGGTCTGTGACTGCCTTATTACAATATCATGAAAGGATGATGGAACATGATACAGGTGAAAGACAATGTATACTGGCTCGGCCTGAGGGACTGGGATTTGAGAAGGTTTCACGGACATGAGCTGTCCACACACCGCGGTTCCACCTATAACACCTATTTTATCCGGGATGAAAAAACCATCCTGGTGGATACCGTATGGACACCCTACCAGCAGGAGTTTCTGGACCTTTTAGAGAAGGAAGTGGGCATTGCGAATATTGATGGCATCGTCATCAACCATAATGAGCCCGACCATGGCGGCAGCCTGGGTGCCTTGATGGAAAAAATCCCGAACGTTCCGATTTATTGTACGAAAAAAGGGGTGGAAACCATCAAAGCTCATTTCCACAAGGACTGGAATTTTGTGCCCGTAAAAACCGGGGATAAAATCAATATCGGGAAGTCGGACATGGTTTTTGTTGAGATGACGATGATCCATTGGCCCGACAGCATGATGACCTATGTCACAGGCGCGAATGTGCTGCTGTCCAACGATGCATTCGGCCAGCATTACTGTGCAAAGAGCATTTTCCAGGATGAAACCGACGAATGTGAGGTATACCAGGAAGCTTTCAAGTATTTTGCCAATATTCTGGCTCCGTTTACTGCGCTGATCCGCAAGAAGGTTGCTGAGGTGAAAGCACTGAATCTGCCGGTTGAAGTGATAGCACCCAGCCACGGTGTAATTTGGCGGAAGAATCCGATGCAAATTATTGAAAAATATGAGCTTTGGTCCAACCAATATGAGGAAGGCTTTGTGACCATCGTCTATGACACCATGTACAATGCAACAAAAAAGATGGCCGAAGCCATTGCAAAGGGAATTGAAAACGCGGGAGCACGCTGCAAGATTTATAACAGCTCCACCTGTGACGTATCAGATATCCTAACCGAACTGTTTCGTTCAAAAGGGATTCTATTGGGAAGCTGCACGGTGAATAATGGTTATCTGCGTTCACTTTCAGGAATTGTGGATGAAATAAAGGGCCATAAATACAGGGGTAAAAAGGGTGCGGCCTTTGGAAGCATGGGATGGAGCGGAGAAGCCCCAAAGCAGCTTTCTCAGGGGCTGAAGGATGCTGGGCTACAGGTAGAGCTTGAGCCGGTGTCCTGCAAGTACCAACCCACCCAGGCCGATCTGGATATGTGCACCCGCTTTGGCGAGGGGTTTGCTAAGTCTCTAAGCTGAACAGAAATTACTGGTAGGTAGTGCCTGAATAGCTTGCTGGGAGAAGAGAGAACAGGGTCTGTTCTGTGTCCTGGAAAAGAAGAGCGAACTTTCTTACCTGGCAACTACTGTTCACACCCACCACTAATAAGTTCATAAGTAGCTTCAGAGGTTTTTGTTTTATCTGAGCGTA
>JAAYJG010000505.1 GCA_012523055.1 Ruminiclostridium sp.
GGTGAGGATCACGTCCACCTTTTCCTTCGTCGTGATTCGGGAGCGCTGAGAAACATTGAAGGAGGAATAGGTCTGAAAATTCTCTCCGGCATATAAATAGCCCCTGTGCAGGATAAAGAAGTCCGCAGAATCTATAGAGATACTGCCACCAGGGTTTTGCGCTGTTACTTTTACCGGAATTTCATCGGGAAGCTTTGTGTCATCCGTAATAAAAATAGGAGTTCCGTCCCTGTCCTTAAATTCCTTGAACCTGGAGCGGCTGAATTCATACAGCTTATCGGCTGATTCCCGATTGATGGAATAAAAAACAAGACCCAGCCGCACATCGTATTGATCCTTCCCATCCTTTGTGGGGGTAAGATTGAAGTTTGATATGCAAACCTTTTTAGCGCCACCTTCGCAATAACGAATGATTTCCTGAAACCCTTTATACGAGAATTCAGCGTTAAAGGAAACGGGAAAACCATAATACTTCATACCTTCAGAAGCAAACTGTTGGGGTGCCCCGATGGAGATGCTTTTCAATTCGGTATTCAACAGTACAGCCAGGCTTTCGACAAACAGAATGCTGTCGGAGATATCGGCATTTTCCATCAGATAATCTCCCAGTCTTTCTTCCACAACCCTTTTGGCTTTTGCCTCGGCTTTGTAGGCACTGATGTTCAGATACTCTGCATCCAAAGATACCTTTTGTGCCTTCACCTCAGAAAGCCTGGTCTGTGTAGACTTGATTTTGGGGAGCGAATTGATGATGACCAGCTTGACAAATGCAAAAGCATACACCAGCCCAATTAAGACAAGAATCATTATTTTCTCTTTTTTATTCAGGGTCATGCCAATACCTCCCGCTTATTTCATTGTATACTGAAGAGAAAAATTCACCGGAACAAAGGATTGCTGCATCGATAAAGCCCCAGCCTGCCCCTGAATCTGCTGCAGCCGGTTCAGGTTTCCGACCAGTTCGGTGTATGCGATGCTGTTGCTCGCCGTCCCAGAGAGGGAAATGGAACTGCCGCTGAAGCTGATGGTTTTGACAAAACAGTTCGAAGGGATCGCCTGCTCGACTAAAAGCAGAATCTGTGAGGCTGATGTGTTTTTTCGATCGATATCGCGTATCACTGCCTTTTTCCCTTCAACGCTCTGTGTCATATTGGTCAGTTCGGCTTTTACGTTGCGAAGCTCGGCATACTTGGGATCCTGCATACTCTTCTCCACTTCCGAGGTCTGTTTTTCCAGGCCGGCAATAATGATCCCCGGTATGAACAGTACCAGTACCGCCACCGTAAAACCGATCACAAAAAGAATGATCTGGGCTGCAGGTACGCTTTTTTTCTGCTCGCTGATATCTGCCTTTGCCGTCGCCGCAGTCTCATTGACAAGAAAGTTGATGTCTTTCATATATTCGCCTCCCGTTTATTGCTTTGTTCAATGCACCAGTTTGAGTACACTCAAAAAAGCAATGAATCATTTAATCCTCATCCTGTAACATGTGGAACTTGTTTTTCAGGCTGTATTGGGCAACAATGGGTTCCTCCAGGTTCATCGCATTCCTGCCGGTGCTTGTTTTTTCCGATACTAAAACCACCGTCAGGCATTCACTGAAAACCACAAAGGTGCTTTCGTCTTCAAGCAGCCCCTGCACTACCGGTTTGAAGGTTTCTCCGTCGGTTGCACGGTATAGCAGTTCCTTACCCTCCAGCTTATACTGGCCAAGGCACTTCATTGTCGGGGTGGGACCGGTGGTCTCGGATATATAAAGCTTGATGGTCTTGTATTTTGTGAGGTCAACACCGTCGTTGTTGCAGTAAAAAACCTGGGATGCTGCATGGATATCGTTATTCAACCTTGAAAAAGCATCCTGGACTGTATACTGCTGTTTGCCATACAGGGAGAATGCTTTCGAGGAATTGATGTTAAAGCCCAGAAGCTGTGTAACAATTACCGTTATTAAACCGATAACGATCAGTGCCAGAAGCACTTCAATGACGGTGAAACCTTTTTGGTTCTTAATGGATGATCCCTCCTCAAACAAAGATACCCGTCCGCCAAATAACTGGCGGACGGGTTCAGCTATATTATGATTTCGGCTCAACAAAATTAACTACATTTTCTACAGTAGATTCCGTGTTTGCAATAACATCTACAACCTGCAATGTTGTATCAATGTTAATAATCCACCCCAAGGTGCTAGGTGCTTTGGGAGCCATATCTTTCGTTAAGTCCAAAAACGGACCAAAAGTTCCAGCAAAATCTGAAGCTTCCTTTGTAACTGTTGAACCAGGAGTTGCTGCAGCAGTAGCTGATGTACCAGGGTAACGATACGTAACATTATCTGATGTAGTTTTTGGAATTGTTATTTCCAAACCCAGGTATTTGATAAGCGTATCTGATGGCGTCCTACTTGCTTCCGTTGTATGTGTACCATCAATTTTTAAGCATGACAAATTTACATCGTTTGTTGAATTCATGTACGTTAATACTGCCCTCTTAATGCTTTCAGCGGTTTCCTTGTCTGCATTTTCACGGCTGGAATTCAGAACGCCACCAAATAAGGTGATCGCAGTTCCGGCAATAACCGCCATGATGAGAATTGCTACCAGCAATTCTACGAGAGAAAAGCCTTTGTTTTCCTTTAACATTTTTCTCATATTCATAACCTCCAAAACAAAATATTTAAGCTTTCCGCTTAAAAACAAAATTATTTTTGCTGTACAAAGCTGAGTCGCATCGAAGTTGAAAAAACAATTGATCACATATCACCCCATGTTCTGATAAACACTGATCATCGGGTAAAGAACACTGAGAATGATAAACGCCACAACACCTCCTAACACAATCATAATTGCAGGTTCGATGAACGTCGTTAGCTTCTGGATTTTTTCTTCCAACTGATCTTCAAAAAAGTTTGCTGACTTCTTCAACGTTTCGTCCAGATTTCCCGACTCCTCACCGGTTTTGATCATGGATAGGGCCATAGGCGGGAAATACTGCATCTCGGTGATGGAGACAGTGAGCGAATGCCCCGATTTCAAGTTTTCGATGACCTCTTCCATTTTTTGCATCAGTATGGAGTTTCCCAGAACCTTTCGGGTTATCTCCATGGACTCTATCATCAGCACCCCGCTGGAAAGAAGGGTGGATAATGTTCTGCTTAGCCGGGCTGTCATCATGGTTCGGATAACATCTGAAACCATTGGTATCTTCAACATCATTTTGTCTAATAACAGTTTGCCGCGGTTTGAATCAGACATTGCTTTCAAGCCGACAATCAGACCGACAATGAGAATTAAAAATATATACCAGTATGTAGTGACGAAATTGCTCATATTCATCATAAACTGCGTAAGCTTGGGCAGCTCTACATTCATGCCTTTCAGTGCATTCCCGAATTGTGGAATAACCACTGTTACCATGATCGCTACAACAATTACGGCAATAACCAGGATGATAATTGGGTAAGTCATGGCTCCCTTGATCTTCTGCTTTTGTTTGTAGTCCTTTTCAAACTGATCAGCAAGCCTGGTAAATACCCTATCCAACTGTCCGCTGACCTCACCTGCTTCGACCATACTCAAAAGAATCGGAGGAAAAACACTTGGAAAGGCACGCATGGCTGTTGACAACGAAATACCCTTTTGAATGTTGCTGTACATGTCGTCCAGGCAATCCTTCAATGTTGGGTTTACCGTTTGCTCCCGAATAACATCCAGAGCGCCCGCCAACGATATACCGGCCTCCAGCATGATGGAGAACTGACGGCAAAACTGAACCAGATCAACAAGCTTCACCTTTTTCTTAAAGAGCTTAATCTGGGAGATATCATTTACAAAGTTTTTTTCGATGATCTCTACAGCGGTGTAGCCATTCTGACTTAGCAGCTCCATCAGCTTGTCCCGGTTTTCCAGTTTTGTTTCTCCGGATAATATCATGCCCTCTGCATTTTTTACCTTGTAATTAAATACCGGCATCTTTGCCTCCCGTATGCCTGTTACAATGCAACGCCCAAGGCGTTCACAAGATAATTCAGCCTTTCGGTGTCGAGGTTCTGGCTGAATTCCAGCCCTGATATTTTCGCAACATTGATCTGGTATGTCGGCAGCTCAA
>JAAYJG010000506.1 GCA_012523055.1 Ruminiclostridium sp.
ATCATACTGGTGGTGCGGTTATTCTGAAGGATTCATTCTCCGAAAATGTGGTTATCCGGAACAATGAAATACATGAAATACGCTCGATGGTTGGTGCTGGTGCGATAAATTTAGTGAATGCAAAGAATATACTTATAGAAAACAATACAATTAATGATTGTCAACAAAGCTCTGGTATACGTGCCAGTGGTGAAAATATTGTTTTCAGGAATAATAGTATTTCAAAAGTAGGAAGAACAGGAATAAATTTTTCAAATAGCCATCAGTCACAGATCGTCAATAATACAATATGTAACATACTGGGGGTTCATGGGAACGCTATCAGCACATACCAATGTAATTCTGATGTCTTGATAGCAGGGAATATGGTTTATGATTCAACCAGAGATTTTACCTTTGAAGGAGATGCTGAATATCCTGGTTTCCTAAACAACATTATCATATATAACAATATATTTCTTGGTGGAGGATCCTCAAGTTGGGGGAATATAACTGGTATTACCGTTCTAAATAATATTTTCGCAAGCGGCCTTACAATTAATAGAAGGGATAAAGATATCGTCATAAAAAACAATATTATTGGAGGTTTGGGTATTGAGGGAGAGAACATCGACATTAGTCATAATCTTTATACTGCATTAAGCTGGGCACAGCACAGCAAATATGGGTGGTCATTATCTGAAGGAGAAATGATAGAAGAACCGGATAAGGTGTATGTTGACATATACAACAATGACTGTCATTCTGTCGCTACTAATCCGGGAATAAGTGCCGGAACGGACGTAACAGGGTACTTGCCTTTAGAACTTTTCCCCGATTATGATTTCTTTAAAGACAAAGATGGCAATCCAAGAACAACCGGATCTGAGTGGGATATCGGTCCTTTTGAATTCCAGGAAACAGATGATCCAACGGCGATTATTTCATATTCCAGTTTATCCGGTGAGCTTACAGGGTATGAGCCTTTCAAAATAATCTTTGATGGTTCGAATTCGGTTTCTCCTGTGGAAAGCATTGTAACCTATGATTGGGACTTCGGTGATGGGACTGTCGCTTCGGGAGTTTGTGCACAACATGTTTTCTCGTCAGGCCAATATATTGTAAAACTAACGGTTACAGATAAAAAAGGAAATAAGAATACCGCAAGCAGAAAACTGATTATTCTGGCGTCTGAATTCCCCAATCTATATCTGTATCTGCCTTTTGATACAGATTGTCTGGATGCTTCAGGAAAGAATATGACTGTAACCAGCAGTGACAGCCTTCTTTTTGAAAGATCTACATACGGAAGAACAATACGATTCAATAATAATGAAAGTCGGTCAATTAGTGTTAATCACAGTGATTACCTGGACGGCTTCGATGAAGCTACAATTGCTTTTCTGGCAAAGAAGGATTATGCAGGCACAGCGGCAACGGTTATCCATAAGCATACTGTATATAGCATACAAATAACGGAAGATGGTTTATCAGGATCTTTCAGTACGGATTCCGGATCAAAGACGTTTTCAGTAGCGAGTGTTGTCGATGATACTGATTGGCATCATTATGCGGTTACATACGATGGGAGCGATATCGTATTGTATATAGATGGAATAGAATGCTCCCGTACTGAATGCACAGGTAAGATAAAAAGTGATTCCAGCCGTTCGATAATGATTGGACGAGATCCCTGGGGAGACAGCTTCGAGGGATTAATGGATGAAATAAGGATATATGACAGGGCGTTAAGTGAAGATGAAATCGGGCAAATTATGGAAGGTGAAAAAGAGGTTATGCCGAGCCCCACTCCCACATCGGTGCCTAGCCCAACACCCACACAAGGCTCCAGCCCAACACCCACACAAGGCCCCAGCCCAACACCCACACAAGGCCCCAGCCCAACACCCACACAAGGCCCCAATCCAACACCGACACAAAGCCCGGGTTCCAGTGGGGGATCAACACCAGCCCCTACAAAGAAGCCGACTCCTTCAATAACACCGGAACCGACCAAGGCGCCAACACAGAAACAGAAACCAAATGATGATCCTGCCTTAACGGAAAACCTTATCACAACAGATTATCCGGAAATGGTTAGTTTTTTAGAACTGTTGTATGAAAGTGCTGCTATTCACGATAACAGTCTGAATCCTACCTACGGTGAGATGATGAAAAGGGGACCCGTGATATCCCTTACCACCGGTTATCAGGAACAATTACGGGAAATGGCAAAGCTTACCTTCCGTGATGTCCGAGGTGATGAATGGTATGCCTCCTATATTCCAATGGCGGTATATCGAAAACTTATCAAAGGTTTTCCTGATGGAACCTTCAAGGGTGGTAACCTGATCTCCCGAGCCGAGGTTCTGACGATACTGGCTCGATTCAACAACTCTGAGGAATTAATTAAGCAGAAGGCAGAACAAGATGTGAAAATTTGGATTCGCCTTGCGGAGCAAATCGGGAATGATTGGTATACCCATTATGTGGTTGCCGCGAAAGAGGGGTTGGTCTATCCTGATTTATATACAAGGGAGACGATTCTCCAACCGATGACCCGCGGAGAAGTCATCTACGCGCTGGCAAATTATTTATGGCCTGAAGATATTCGAGAAGGTGGAAAGTATTATACCTTAGCCAAAAGCAATGAAAAGCCGGCATTTAATGATACTTTGAAAACTATTTATATCTCTAATCCTGATGAAGAGAATGATGATCCGGAATACTACTGCTGGTATAAGCAGTTGATGGATGCTGTCGAAAATCCTGAAATGGGCGTACCGATGGATTTCTATCCGTCCATCATATGTCTGAAGGACAAGGGTATCCTTCTGGGCAACAATGGAGACAGCAAGTGGAACGATCCGATCACCCGGGCCGAGGTGCTGGCTCTGTTTGAACGTTTGGCAAGAGTATGGGGTGAAGAAAGTCATTGATTATTGAGCCGACAAAGATGGAGAAATACTTATATACAAGCTGATTGTTTAACTTAGAATGTAAATACAAACCTATTTTAGTTGTCACAGTAAGAATCAATCCGTAAGTTATGAACGGATCGATGATGATAAATTAAGGCTGACTGCAATAAGGAAAATCATTTATATCCTGGCTGGATAAATATTTTTTGGAGG
>JAAYJG010000507.1 GCA_012523055.1 Ruminiclostridium sp.
CTTCGTTACCGGCAGCAATGCCGAGATTCTTTCGGAATACTCCCGGAGCAGCCGCTCGGCCTCTGAGCTGGAACGGCCTTCTGTATAAAGGTGAATTTCAGGTTTTTCAGAATCGGGGATGATCAGTGCCCAGGATTTTTCCCGTTGAATCCGGATACCTCCAAGAAGCTGCCGGCCATTTTCCAAATAAAGCGTACGCATAACCATCCCGATAGATTCATAAGGGCATAAAAACGAGGAATGCCTGATATTACAGGAGGGAGTCAACCGAATGAGATCGTCGAGGTTTATATTGTTCATGCAGAGAAACTCAATCGTTTTTGCCAGCGAAACAAGCGCATCGTGGTATAAAAGATACTGTTCGGTTGATTGTGCAAAGCTGCTTTCCCTCAGTAATTCTCTTATGAGATCATACCCTGAGATTTTTGTGCGTTTCACCGAGCCCCCGTATCTAAGCGCCATTCGCTCGATAGTGCAGGTCATGTTTAGCGGAGCGGCAATTTTTATCCCCGGATTGTTTTTCATCAACATATAGGCGCGCAGCAGAAAAAGCTGGTTCTCATCGGGGATCCTTCCGCAGGAATCCATCAGCTGCAGTTGTTCTCCGCTGCTGTCTATGAAAGCCGTCAGGTCAGCATGGAGGGAATGCTCAATATTCCGCCTGCTATCAGGATCAAGCCGATCAATCCGCATCTCGCCGGCAATGGGAATGCATAGCCTGTCAAAAACAGAGCACACGAAGGACAGCATGGCTTCACTGTCGCTCATGACGAACAGCACGGGGGGCTTCGCCTGAATCAGGGTAGTGTTGATCCCCGAAACCACAGAACGAATATAGGTTTCCTTATATTCTTCCATATCCACGATGCTTGGAACAGCACATGGGTGGCAGCGGCTGAAGTCTTCCTTGTAAAAAACCGCTTCGATGGTTTTCTCGGCAATGCTGTCCAGATTTGCACCGGCTTCGTCCAGAAAATCAATTATAAGCTTTTCAGCAGAGGCAGGTTCACTGTGAATGTGAATGCCCCCGGACAGGTTCAGGTCACGAATGGCCATCCGTGACACAGGGATAGATACACCATGTAGGCTGAAAACCTGAACCCCCGTTGAGATCATACCTGAAGCAAATGCATACTCAAATAAACAACTGACATCTGTTGCGTCTGAAGCGACAATTACCCTTTTACCCGCACCCAGAACGGAACCAAATGCCGAGCCCAGCCTTGAGGCGACTTCAGGGGTGATGTCCGCATTAATTCCCCCGACAATTCTGCCATTGTGAAATAAGGATGAATGGTGCAGGAAGGAATGAATAATACTCCTGTTGACCACCGAAAACGGTCCAACGGTTTTAGACGGCCAAATTCGAACCCCCGGCTTGATGATGCTGCGTTCATGAATGACGCTTTCTTCTCCAACAACGGTGTTTTCAAGACAGGACACATAAGGCATCAGGCGTACCCGGTTTCCGAGAATACTTTGCCTTATTTCACAGCCTGAACCCACGGTGATGTTATTGTGCAGGATACTTCTTTTGACGAGGACCTGGTCTTCGATAATACAGTCGTTTCCGATAACGGTATAACTGTCAATCATGGCTCGGTGCCCTATGTAGCAATTGTTTCCGATAACACAGGGCCCGTGAATCAGCGCGGTGGGCTCTATGACAGTGGATTTACCGGTGAATACACCCTGCAGACCGCCTTGGCTGTATGGGAACAGGTCCGTCTTTCTGTCAAAAATATCCCTGTGTGCATTCAAATAGTTTTCCACAGAACCAATATCCGACCAGTACCCTGCCGCGGGATAGCCTGAAAGCCGCAGTCCGGATGACAAAAGCTTTGGGAAAAGCTCGCGGCTGAAATCGAAGGGATGATCGGACTCGATATAATTCAGCACATCCGGCTCCAGCATGTAAATCCCGGTATTCACAATGTCACTGAAAACCTCACAGAGCGAAGGCTTTTCAAGAAAACTGACGATATGGCCGTCCTGATCGGTGATGACGATCCCATAATCCCTGGGATTACCGGAACTGGTTAGAACGAGGGTCGCCAGAGTTTTCTTGCGGCGATGAAATTCAATGGCTTCGGTGAGATTGATATCTGTAATGCAGTCTCCGCTTAACACCAGAAAGGGTTCATTCAGGAATTCGGCGGCACTCAAAAGGCTTCCCGCTGTTCCGCAAGGGCTTTCCTCCACAAAATACGACAACCGGACTCCCCATCTCGAACCATCACCAAAGTAGGAGCTGATCTTCTGCGGCAGATACATCAGCGTAACACCGATATCCAGGATACCATGTTTTTTCAACAGCAGGATAAGATGCTCCATCAATGGGATATTGAAAACCGGAACCATAGGCTTTGGGAGTTCACAGGTAACAGGATGCAGGCGTGTCCCCTTTCCTCCCGCAAGAATCACAGCTTTCACAGACCATCCCCCGATACAAAAAGCCCTGAGGCTGCTAATAGACCATTTATTTTTTATATATGCAACCAAACCTTTAAAAATTCCATTACCAGCTCA
>JAAYJG010000508.1 GCA_012523055.1 Ruminiclostridium sp.
AGGGATGTACTTTTTTCCCATAAACTTAGTATATCAATATTTTCATTTTCTGACAACTGTTTTAATACATTTAATGTATCTACAGAATAATTTTCAACAAATCCGTTAATGATTTTCGAGGCTGCTGCTTTACTACCGGTAGAATCATCATAAATCTGTATCGTTCCGTATGCACTTTCCAACAAACGCTCAGTATTTGCCAATCTGTAAAGTAATGCTATGGACTGCTCAATGGTCGCATTTCCTTTGGGATCCATGATATTGCCGCTGTAACCGTTCAGAATTTTATTCTCGTAGCAGTAATCGATATAATAGGCGGCCCAATCGGCAATCTCGATTCTGTCCGCATAGGGGTAGGTGCTTTTCAGGTTATAGTCCCTGGTGGGTGAGATCTGCTTTAACAAATTCACCACCAGTGATGCGATCTCTTGCCTGGTGATGTTCTTGTCGGGAAAGAAGCTTCCCTTTCCGTCTCCCTTGATAATGCCGGCATTATAAGCTCTGACAATGTCAAGCTCATAGGTATGGCCTTTCACATCGCCGAAGGGGGCGTTATCCTTGATATCAGCATTCTTCCCTGCAATATCATATACCTCCAGCGCTAGAAGCACATACTCGTACCTTTTGATATTGGCCTGGTAGTTGCTCTGCAATAATTTCGGCACCAGCATTTTTTCGATTGCACTGTATACTTCCGGTTCAGCCCATTGGCTTGGCTTGTCTGCAGCAAAGGCAGCCTGTCCAAATGAAACCGGAAGAGCGAAGAAAATGCTGAAAGCAAGCAGGAGTAAGATCAGTTTTCTGCCTTTTATCATAGCATAGCCTCCTTGTGGTTTATTGATGAACGATGTGATATTCATTTAGTTTCACTTTTTCAATAATAACACTGCCAAACTCCGTGGACAGTTTTACCAGGTAGTCATACCTGTATATATAATCTTCATCGGTAATCCCGTTGGTTTTCTGAACCTGTGCTTCAAAGCTGGCAAAATACCATTTAATCTTTTCAGAATATGCCGGGTGCGGGGTTACGACTACATTTTGTATCCCTTTGATCTTTTCCATATCAAAGCGCAGTGGCAGTGAATCATAGGGGTAATTCACCGCAAAATTCTGGTCGAGGCGTATCAGATCTGCTGTCCCCTCAGAATTTTTCGTTATTTTCAGTGTATCCCAGTATTCCTTCACGCCCTGCAGCCCCTGATCCCATTTGTGGGACAGAAGATTCATTCTTTCTCTGTCGAGTACCGGCAGGTTCATAAAGTAGTTCTCGATGACCGCCTTTTCTTTTTCATATAATTCACCTTCTTCGGGATAAAGATAGGTGTCGTCGGAGGTTTTGGTAAGGTCGAGATACGGTAACCTGGTTATGCTTTCATTATTCAAAATGAAAAGACGATTTTTAAGCCCCGGTTTAAAATTAGATTCGATAGCCCTGTAGATTTTCAAATCACCACTATTGTTCTCCAGCTCTACATCATATCTGACTTCCACCCGCATGCCATCCATCGGTGCATTGGGCAGCTCCTTCCTGCGGATAAAGCTGTTGTCGTCCTGTTGTTCATAGCACTCTAAAAATATGTCATCGGGCAGGGCGTTCACCTTGGTGAGAATTTTACAGAAGTAAAGCAGGTTCTCCCCATTCATGCCGACAAAGCCCGAGGTGATATCCGGTACTCCCTGTTCGCCAACCAGAACAAGGTCATAGCCCGTAATGGACATACCGTTGATGCTGATGTGCCTTGGAAGATGAATTCCGATTTCGGGATTTCCGTTCCCCTCCTGCAGGGTTCGCCCGGAAATGAATTGAGTGATGGAATCCGGCAGCTTACCCGTTCTGGAGCTTTCAGTATAGACATCCACTGACGGTGCCGTATACAGCAGTGAGAAATATTCCGTCAGAAGCTTCTTTGCCGCCTCATCAACCTCAGGCGATATGGCAGCTACCGGTACCGTTTGAGGAGGTGCCTGCTGAGTCGCAGCGTTATTTTCAGGTTGTTTCTTGCAACCTGCTGCGGCTAATAATAAAATAAGTGATACGAACACACAGAATATTTTTCTCATGGTGTAACCTCCTAGGGTTCAGGTACATTGAGTATCCCGAATAAATCTATTGAACGGTTTGTCGTGCCGGTTCCATAATCAACATTAATATTATTTTTGAGTGCTGTCAGCAACTCCACATTGCCCGGATAGAAAATGTCCCCACCGTTTTCTATTTCAACCCCGACATAATCCCAGCTTCGGAAATTATCGACCGTATCGATGTCAGGATCATCGCTAATAACAACCCTGGGAAGTCTGGTCTTTTTTATCATAGTAGGTGTATCATCTGGATCATCTGGATCATCTTCCATAGTATAGTAAACATCCGCGGAAGAGCCTGCCACACGGGCGGAATCGTCATAACCTTTTCCGGCTGCGATGATCGCACCGTGTACTGCGCCATCCTTTTCAATGACCACCTTGCCCTTGGAGAAAATAATGCCATAAAAATCATCTGTAATATGGATCTCTCTATCCGGATCCATATTCACAACGAGAAAATGATAGCTTTGATAATCATCTGTTGGAACAAGATCTCCATAAGGTTCAGGAGGAACTGGAATATCATCATTGTTCATATCAAATGCATCAAGCTCATCATTCAAATCGATTATTATATCGCCATCAACCGTCCCCTCATCACCATCGTCACCATAACGGACAATACAACGGTCAAAGGGATCGTGCGGAAACTTCGCTGTATCTCCCACAAGATTCATGATCCGGTTAAATTCCGTCTGTGAAGTCGCTGATATATATTGGTAATCATAGGCGCCGTCTCCAGTATTGATTTCCTTTTGAGCAAAAACATTCACCAATGGCTTCAGATCCCCCATCAGCTTCATCATATTATTGGAGAAGCTCCCTCCTGTATCCTTCCAATCAGTATACCTGGTCCAAGGAGTAGTACTAAAATCCAGCGTATCCACATCTTCGTAATCGATGATCTTGTTCACTATCGGTATGGCGACAGTTGAAGCCCTCTTTACTTTGGAAATTGTCTCGTCATCCTTGTCGAACGCATAAAAGTCATTATTGGCAGCAATGCCGTAATGGCAAAAGCCCTGTAATTCACTGGCTGCCGGTAGCTTACCGGTAAGATTGTTGCTTGCATAGTCGGCTGTATTGCTGATTTCCTGCACCCAATTATCCCAAAGATCCCACCTTGCTGGGGTAAAAGCGTTTGTATTATCGTAATCCCAATTCAACTTCCACAGGACCGAAAAACCATTATTATCTTCTAAGGGATCAAACAGTGCGTTATTATATTTTATTTGAGGTTGATCAGGATTGACCAAATCCTTCGCAGGAATGTTCTCGTAAATATGCAGCGGTTTATACTTGCCACTATCGGCATCGTAACGCCATGTCATGGATACGGATTCCATCTTGTGACCCGCTTCACCTCCCTCAACCCTGAAGGTGAGACCAGTTGCGAAGATGTTTCCGTTTACAGCAATTCTGGATTCCAGATAATCCTCACTATACACATACATGGGGGCCATATTCATAATGGCGCTGGAACTGTCATGAAAAAAACCATCGCCGGGGTTTAAGCCAAAGTAATTACCATTGATGGCAATAGCCGAATTCGGGCCGTTCATCTCCACATCATCAAAGGTATAGGCGTCACCGATGACCACAATATTGTCATTTGTGCCGAATACCTGTATGCTCTGGGCAAGGATATCCTCATCGACAATAATGCTTGAGGTACCGCCGTCCAAATCGTCAAATCTCCCTGCACGGACGAGATTCTGGGTAAAGATGCTGCCCTTAACATGTAAGACAGAATTCGCGGTGCCGCAAACACCACCGGTATAATATTGTTGCATTCTGTTCGCCTTATCCAAACCGGTGCCGAATACATAAACATCCCCTTCGATCGTAGAATAATTCTCAGGGAGTGTATCTTGTTCATAATCAGACACTAAAGGATAACCGGAAGTGACCCGTAAATCACCCAGGCTATATACGGCACCATTCAAGGTAAACGCCCTATACAAAGGGATGGAAAATTCCCTGACGGCAACTGCTTTTTTACTGTAAGAGCTGTAGGTATCATCCACCATATCGGCGGTTGCCTCAATCTGCAGCTTAAAGGTTAGCGTGTTGGCGGTATATGTATATTCCGGTCCATATCTTTGAAAGTTGACGGATACACTAGCCTCATTCAGGTTATCGTGTACCTTTATTGTATAGCTTCTTTGAATGTCATCAACTGAATTGATTTTATTGACCAGGGAGTTCAGAAAATTATTCACATTCCCGGTGAAAAAAACACCTTTGTTGCCGGGATAGCCGGGAACAGCCAATGTTAACTGCAAATTGCCTATGCTTTTCTCCAGAGCATTTTCCGCTGCGATATAAGCGAGCTGATCATGATAACCATCCCTTGTGATGTTATACATCTGCATGGTGGAATAAGCCACCGATCCGCCCACCAGCATCACAACCATCACGAGCATCAGCACAAGCGGCAATGCATTGCCCTTTGTGCTGCGGATCAAAAAGCCGAATATTCTGTTTTTATGCATGGAATAGGATTTCTGTTTCATGGCGCACCTGTATAAACTTCTATGGAATATTTCGTTAACACTTCCCCGCCGGAGTCTCTTCTAATGGTGATCAAATATTTGTGAACATACTCACCGAAACCGTCATGGGTGAGGTCAAACACGTAGTCATATTCCTGATCCGACAAAGCTATAACCTTTAAATCTTTCAGAGTCTTATCGGATTTATCTTTGGCTGCTGCAGCCTTCACGGCAGTGCCATAGATGTCATCACCATCCCGGAGGGATTTACTGACGTTCTCCTTGATCACCCGCATGACAGTGTTCAGCTCTAGCTGGGTATTTGAAAGCTTTGCCAGCCTCGATAATGAAAAAAACAGCGAAGTCACACCAACGGAAACCATGGAGATTAAAAGAATAGCAATCACAGCTTCCAGCAGGGTCATCCCCTTGTTATTCAATCGGCATTTCCTGATAAAGCCCTTTATCATTGGATATAAACCTTCTCCTTGTCACTCTTTGCTTTGATCTCAGTTCCATCGCGGTCCATCAGCTTCATCCGTCCGCCCGTCTCGTCTACTTTCACGCGGATCGACTGGTCGGAATCGTTTTTGATGGTGATATTGACCTGCAGTTTCTCATTTTCCTTAACCTTCGGGTCGAGCTCGGACATGATATACAGGGTAAGGGCTCTTTCGGGAATGGTTCCCCTCAGGGTGTCCTTTTTTCCCTGGCTGTCCATGGATTCAATCGTATATTCTGTCCCATTCAGGGTGAGGATCACGTCCACCTTTTCCTTCGTCGTGATTCGGGAGCGCTGAGAAACATTGAAGGAGGAATAGGTCTGAAAATTCTCTCCGGCATATAAATAGCCCCTGTGCAGGATAAAGAAGTCCGCA
>JAAYJG010000509.1 GCA_012523055.1 Ruminiclostridium sp.
AATATAGGTGGTGATGATAGCAACAATATTTCTTTTAAACAGCGTGGAAAAAAACACACCACAGCTGGCCACAAAAAATGAAGTCATCACATAGAACAGCAGCAGCTTGAAGATATCCAGAAAGCCGATGCCACCAAAAAAGAACACAACACCAATGACCGGCATGGATGCAATCAGCAGCAGCATCGTGTGCGCCAGAGAAACCATGATTTTACCCACAATGATCTTCCGGGCAGGGGTATTGGTTACCAGCATTAAATCCAGCGTTTGCCGCTCGCGCTCGCTGCTGACCGAGGTTGCGGTAATTGCGGGAACAGCCAGAAACAGCAGGGCAAACTGAAACGTGATGATCAGATTATATGCATCGATGGCCATTCTTGGATCAAAGCTGCCGTTGCTGTAGGGGCTGAAAATATTATTCCCTGCGAAGTAGACAAACAAAATGCAGATCAAAAGGATCACATAACAGCTGATCAATATGGTAGAACGCCAGCCCCGCAGTTTTGTTTTCATATCCTTTTCCAGGATGGGGTTGAGTTTCAGAACAAAAGGGGAGATTTCTTTCGTGCTGTTTTCTGCTTTAGTTTTCATCCCCATTCCCCCTTTCGGTTAAATGCATGAACACGGATTCCAAGGAACCCTCCACAGGCTGGAAGGATACTACCGGTATCCCCTTGCCCACAAGGATTCTTAAAATCTCTACACAAGCATCGCTACCACCTGTTACATCCACTTCAATTAAATCCGATACCGAACTGATGGAGCCGATACCCGGGATTTCCATCAGCACCTTTACCGCTTCCTCCTCTTGCCCGGCAACCTTAATTTTTACCTTGCCCGAGCGAGATAATTTCTCAACGATCTCTGAAACCGAACCGCTGGCGATCAGCTTTCCGGAATCTATAATACCAATGGAGGTACACAGTTCGGACAATTCAGGCAGGATATGGGAGCTGATCAAGACGGTTTTCCCCAGGGATCTCAGCTCCTTCAGGATTTCTTTCATTTCCACCCTGGCCCTTGGATCAAGGCCCGATGCGGGTTCATCCAGGATTAAGAACTTCGGATCATGAATCAGACTGCGCGCCAGGCAAAGCCTTTGCTTCATACCCCTGGACAAAGTATCCACATAAGCGTCTTTCTTATGCGACAGCCGCACCAGCTCCAGCAGCGAATCAATCAAGCCTGCTGCCTTACTTCTTTGTATGCCCTGAAGACCCGCATAAAAGCTCATATATTCAGAAACCTTCAGGTCATCATACACGCCAAAAAAGTCCGGCATGTACCCGAGGTGCTTTTTCACCTGCAAAGGCTGCCTGGATACATCCATTGAATCGATGTAAACCTTACCCGAGGTTGGAGCCATCAACCCTGCAATAATACGCATGGTGGTGGTTTTACCAGCGCCGTTTGCGCCAACAAAGCCATATATCTCCCCCGCCGGAATTTCCATCGTTAGTCGATCCACCGCCAAGGTGTTCTTATAACGTTTTGTCAGGTTATCTACATGTACCATCATTTTGCCACCCCCCGCACAGAGATTTCCGGCATGCCCAGAAGCTCCTGCTCGTATTGTTTGTATATCCCGGCAGCGTAATCCTCTTCAGATAAAGCCATCCCTAACTCCACCACCGTTATTTTCATGCGAACTTCATTGCCGGAACCGATATACCTGTAAGCGTCCTGGTCAACGGCTATTTTCGCTTCGATGGAATCCCATTTCCCGGTTTTTACATTGTACAGGGCATATTCATATTTGTTGGACACAACCTCAGTCTGAATGTTTCCATTGTTCTGGTTGCTCTCCATGTTATACTTCACATACAGTGGGATATAGTTTTCAACAGAAAGGTTGAACCCCGTCACTGAAAGCTTCTCAGGCAGATTGAACTGGAATTCCATTTCCCCTGTATTGTTCACTCGAATGCCGTAATAACCTTCCTGCCAACCAATCTCTTTGTTTTGATACATGTTTGCCATAATGATTCCTGCCGGAATTTCAACCTCCCGACCTGGTTCAAAGGAAAAGGGGGATTCCGCACGAATCAGATTCTGATTGTATTTTTGCGGCTGCTTGTCATTGACAGTAAGGCCGTAATCGATCTCCTGGCTGTTCCTTGCCAAAAGGGAAAATTTCGCTTCTCCTGTCTGCGTACTGTAGCTTTGATTATAGCTTTGATTGATATAGTTTTCGAACAAATTGCGCCTTCGCATCATTTCCTGGAAGTTTGACGGAATATCCCTGGCATTATTGTAATAGCTGCGGCCGAAATAACCATCCAGATATTCGTCCGGACGCTTGTAAACCTGTTTACTGTCCAGGGCGATGTCCACCTGTTTGGACTCTCCCGCAATAATATCCCCCACGGGGATGATATGATTGCCAACCATGACAACCGTATCCAAAAGATCATAGGGCGTTGTGTTGGTGATGCTGCCCATCAGCTTGCCACCCTTCAGGTAGAGGTCTTTCAGGACATCCCCCCCGAACGGTATGGTTTTTTCGGCACTGAGCATCATCGGGGTCCACAGCATCACATCGTATTGCTCGAAGACAGTCGGCTGGCCCATGGTATATTTGCCTACAACCTGCCCTTCGATATTATCACCATAATAACGGTAGCCATAATAATCGTTGTTTTGGATGAAGGGAGAATTCAAGCCGTTGCTTGTGTTGTATTCAATCTTCAGCGTTCCCCTTCTGTCATTGAACACACCAATGGAGGAAGATACGACCGCGTCATTGCCTCCGGGAGAAACCTGAACAACCGATACAGTATTGAGCACCGCAGAATGATAACGGGTTTTGAAACCCAAAACATACATCCCGCCAAGAAATAAAACTGACAGAGCAGGAATTAATACCCATGCCCAATCCCTTTTGTCCATTTTTTTCAAGATGATGTACAGCACCGGCCCGGCGATCAGGATATAAATGCCGAGGGTTGCAAACATCCCGACAAAGGGAGGTTTTTTATCGCTGGGAATTACATTGACCAGATTTTGCAGGTTGTTGCTATTGTAAACCTGCTTCTGGTAAAACCCATTTCTCATTTCATAATATTTTTGAAAATTCGTTCCAATAAATTTAAATGTGTTTTCGAAGAAGGCAGTTCGTCCCGCCCAGGACACGAAAGGCTCTGCAGCTGGATCGAAGGTAAGAACCAGAACGGAACCCATTTCCTTACTGTATTTGATGACCAGCGGATTTTGCGCATCTCCGGCAAAAACATCGTTGTCCAGCCAGCGTGTGGGTTCGCTCATACTGGCACCCTGTGGGGGGGATAAATATTCGAAGCCCAGGGTTCCCTTCGCAAGCCGCAATGTCAACCCGGAAGCATTTTTCCCGGAAAAGCCCTGTAGCATGGCTGAGCTGTCGAAATCTGTGGTTTTATCAATGTCAAACAATTTCAGGTTATCGGGAAGGCCATGATAAACCTTCTGCCAGTTCATCCCTGTGCCAAGCATTAAAACACCGCCCGAACCCACCCAGGCTTCCATGGTCTCCATCTGAAGATTACTTAACAGCGATGTATCGAATTGGTTGATAATGATAAAGTCAAAGCCGTCCATAACTTCAGCTTTTTCCGGGAAGGAATCTCTGTTGAGGTTGACCACAACAGCCTGTCGTTTTTGATAGCCGGACGATTCGGGCACTGGCATTGTTGCCGCCATTGGAACCTGCCCTGATGCCATCATCAGCTTCATCTTTTCATCGTAGTACATCTCTGATGCCACCGGGACCGTATTCCCGTTCAAATATCCGAAAGCATCCAGATCGTCCGACAAGACGCCGATCAGCATCACTTCAGGCGGCAGCAGACGTGTAAACGAAAACTCTTCTTCTGCCAGGGTTTTCTTCTCTTCAACCAGGCGAATGCTGACAGACCTTTTTGCCGATACAACGGGGATCTCAAAATCGAAGCTTTCTTCCGCTCCGATTTTCAGCTCGATGGGCTTGGCGATGATGATTTTTCTGGCCTGATCCAAACTGGCTTCCACCTGAAGCTCGCCGGAAATATTTCTGCCCGGCGCATTGATTTTTACCTGGATGGGAGACCATGCACCAAGCTTGGCAATGCCGCCGAACCCGC
>JAAYJG010000510.1 GCA_012523055.1 Ruminiclostridium sp.
GAAGCAGGGCATTGAAAAGGGAAGCTCCTACTTCCGGTATTCTGACGTGAACCTTGTTTTTACCGCACCTTTCAAGCCAAGCAAGGTTCTTTTATACGGTTTTATCAAGCACATGGGAACCTCTTTTTTAATTGTAGTCTTCACCATATTTCAGATTCCCAATGTGAAGAACAATTTTATGCTGCACAGCTACGGGATATGGGTGATTCTTCTTTCGGTACTGTTTTACTCCTTGTTGTATCCCATCGTCGGGATGATTTTATACACTTTCTCCTCAGTAAGTACAAAAAGGCGCACCTTGACCAAACGCGCCCTGGACGGGTTGGCAGTGCTGTTTGTTGTGGGTTTGGTCGTGTCGGTGCTGCAAAAACAATCTCTGTTGGATGGGGCTATTTCATACCTGAACAATGACGTCTTTGCATGGATGCCGATGGTTGGGCAGCTCAGGGCGATTGCTACGGCAGCCGTTTATGGTATCGGCCCTTCCTTCTGGCTTAGCGTGGGTATTTTAACCGTAGTCATTACCGCATTCGTGATCGTCCTGTACAACAGTGATATGGATTATTATGAGGATGTCCTGGGTGCTACCGAGCAGATGGAGCAGCGTATACAAGCAAAACGGCAGGGCCGGGATGGAAGCCTGTCGCAAAGAAAAGCTCGCAAGGTGAAAGGTGGATTCTCCGGCGGCGGCGGAGCAAGGGCTATTTTTGAAAAAAGCCTTTTGGAATACCGCAAGACCAGCTATTTTCTGTTTTTTGACAAGTCCAGCCTGATCATCGCACTGGCAGGATTGGGGTTCAAGTTTTTAATGCCTGATGGCCAGACATCAATCTTTTTTACGCTGTTTTTCAGTGCATATATGCTCTTTTTCTTCACTGTCCAGGGTAAATGGCCTCAAGAGCTGGATAAACCCTATGTTTTCCTCATTCCCGAAAGTAACGGAAAAAAGCTTTTGTACACCACTCTGCCCGAAAATATTAAAAACCTTTTTGATGGTGTTCTATTGTTCACGATCTCTTATTTCCTTCTTGATGTGAGCTTACCGATTGCGTTCATTTGCGTTATCTGTTATACGCTTTACGGGGCTATCTATATTTATACTGATATTGTATCGCGCCGTTTGTTTGGCAGCGTGCACAGCAAAGCCATGCAGATCTTTATCAAGCTTTTTGTCTCTCTTTTTGTGGTTATCCCAGGGATTATCATCATGGTATTTCTCTCGCTTACGATTCATAACGATTTTGTATCCGTGCTGGGCATTGCAGTTTGGAACCTGCTTGCAGCGTCCGGTTTGTTCATTGCATCCAGTGGCATCTTCAATAACCTTGAGGTGGCTGCATAACCATGCTTGTAAGTTCCGAATACTAAAGCCTGGTCATATCGGATCAACCATGCCCGAACCTTCGGGCATTCCAACAGGGGACGGTTCTGAATAATAAGGGATCGTCCTCTGCTGTTTCCTGCCTTTTTCTAATGTGGCATTAAAGTTCAATTAGAGTTTCATTAAGTGCCTTGTGGGACAGGCTCCCTTTGTGATACAAAGAATATAGTTACTCATGTAATTGAATATGAGCCATAAACCAGATGAACAGGGGGAGTTTTCCATGAACGAAAAAGGAAGAAATATTATACCGATGATCGGCTTTATTCTGATAGTAGCCGTACTAATGGGTGGGTTAGCATGCGCGAAAGGGTTTGGAGAAACCCAATTGTTTGGCGGCAAAGGAGAAAACAACAAGAGTAAAAACAAAACCCTCTCCTTCGGTGGTTATACCATTGATGAAAGCGGTCAGGTAACCACAAAGGGAATGGATAAGATATCCATTTCCGCAGTAAGCTCTGAAATTAAAATCGAAACCCATCGCTCAGACGAGGTGGAAGCGCATTTCCACGGGGAGATCAGTACAGTAAACAAGGACGCCCTTCCTTATTTGGAGGTTTTAAAAGAGGGAAAAACAGCCGTTGTCAGGATCGTACACCCAAATGTCGTGAACATCTCATTTTCCGGGCAAACCTGGCTGGATGTCAAGGTTCCTGAAAGCTGGGGGGACGATCTCGAAGTGACCACTACCTCCGGGGCGATCAACGCTCCCAGGTTGGAGGGTGACAGAATAAAGGCTGGCAGTGTTTCCGGAAAGATCAGTGTGGAAAACATTAATGGTGAAAACGTAGAACTAAGTTCAACCTCCGGAAGCATCGAAATCGGAACGCTGGTCGCGAAAGATCTGTTTGAAAAGAGCACCGTTTCCGGAAGCTTTGAAGTGGACGTTCTGGAAGCCGAAGAGGTGAAACTGGGCTCAACCTCGGGTTCCACCACTGTCAGAAACGCGACTGTTGATAAAGTTTCATCTACCAGCATCTCGGGTTCCGTGAAGATGGATATCCAGGAAGGAAGCGCGGAATTATCCACCACTTCCGGTGATATCTCCGTATCGTTTGATAAGAGCTTTAAGGGTTTTAAGGCAAACTGCGTATCCGGAACGGTAACGCTTCGCATTCCCGAGGATTCCGAGTTCAAGGTTGATGTGAATACGGTTTCCGGAGATATCAATTGTGAGGATTTCTCCATGAAGATACTTTCTTCAAAGAAGAATCATCTCGAGGCTAAAGCCGGTGACGGTGACAGCAAGATAGAGGTTCATACCACTTCCGGCAGCGTAAGCATTAAAAAGAAGTAAAAGTATTTATATACAGAGGAACCAAAACACACGGATGCAGGGGTGAACAGTGAAAAACCTGGGTAACCCCTGATGTCAAGAATGCTGTATCAGGATGGCAGTTCGCGTAAAATTTCCGACAATGTGATCGATTCGATCATCTTCGGAGAAAAGATTGTTTACCTGTGGATAGAGAATCTGGACGCAACCGAGGGAACCCTGCATCTGTATGACACCATCAGTGGCAGTGATACCATTGTGGATACAGGTGTAAAACAATTCGTGCGGCCAACAACAGACAGGGAGCGGGGTGGTGAAATCAACCTGAAATACAGAATAGGAGATCACTACCCTTGAAGAAACCATAATTATTCGTAAAAGCCCATCTTTGAATACTGTTAAAGATGGGCTTTGATCAAGCTGTTGTTTTTAAGTGCTTTCGCTTATAACAACGGAAGCGATTGCTTGTAATCGCAACACACTTTTATATCGAGGCGGGAGATATGCTCGCCGCCTGATTAAGGTAATCGGTACCCGCCACCACACGTTTTTCGGCCCTTAGCTGAAAATACGTTAAGAGGTGGGGGACCTCGGGCCTCGTTATATTGCCATATTTTCGAGGAGACGAATTACGCTTTCACATTGTTTTAGAGGAATGGAATGAGGATATCTAAAGAAAGTGTATAAAGTACCGAATAAATGCAAACTAAGTATGGACGTTTTTCGATAGAATATGACTCATAATGGGGTAGTATGCTGGTTTTGATTTGGCTGCTATCCGGATCCAGATAAAGCTATCCCCTGATCCAGTGAAATGAAGCATAAAGCGCAGGTGCGGAAAGCTGCTATTTGGCTTATTTCCGGGGTGAGCGATTGTTGGTCCTGACCAAACCCTGAGTCAAAAAACTATAAACCCGGTTTGAACCGGATAAAATATGATAAATCGATTCTATAAAGGAGGTTTTCATTGATGCAACTTCGAGAAAACGCAGCTTATGCCATGGTGGTCCCTACAAGTATGGGCGTGCGGATCACCCCAACCAATTCACAGCCTGTTCACTCCAGCGATATGTTCATGCTGCATGTCACCAGCGCTGAAACCAATGTTGCCAGCATTTCATCCTATCTGGGTCTTCGCGTAAAAGTACTGACAACCTTTGTCAAGGACAGCCCCATTGCCCGGCTGATCAAGGACAATCTGGCC
>JAAYJG010000511.1 GCA_012523055.1 Ruminiclostridium sp.
AGAAATTTATCATTGTTCACGCCGTTTAGCAGCACCATCTGGTTGCCCAGTGGAATGCCAGCATCAGCCAGCATTTCACAGGCTTGCTTTGCCTCTGGGGTAATTTCTCGGGGATGATTGAAATGGGTATTCACATAAATAGGATGATACTTTTTCAGAACACTGACCAGGCTGTTGGTTATCCTTTGAGGCAGTGTAACCGGAGTTCGCGTGCCAAGGCGTATGATCTCAACATGAGGAATCTGACGAAGCTCCGCAAGCATCCAGTTCAATAGTTCGTCGGATGCCATGAATGGATCACCGCCAGTGATCAACACGTCCCTGATTTCCTTGTTCTCCCGAATGTAATCAATGGCCCTTTGAATTTTCTGACGAGGAACAACCACGTCGGTTTCCCCTATCAAACGCCGGCGTTGGCAAAACCTGCAGAACATGCCGCATACATTTGTAATTTTAATGATGAGCCTGTCGGGATATCTGCGCGTAATTACTTCATGGATGGCATGCCCCTTTTCATCCATCGGGTCTAATTCCCCCATATCATTCAGTTCGATATGGGCTGGAATGGATTGTTTTTTAATGGGGCAATCGGGGTTTCCGGGCTCTATGACCGACAGATAGTACGGAGATATAGCAAACCGGTAATTTGCGGCCACTTCGTTGATATGTTCCACCTCTTGTTCCGGAAGATCAATCAGGCTCGATAACCCCGCCGAATCTGTAAAACGGTTCTTCATCTGCCAATGATAATCCTGATAATCCTGTTCGGTTGCGTTCAGGTACTGTAATATTTTTTTCTTCTGATACCTGATTCGCTCATAGTCCTCAACGCCCGTCATGATTTTGGCTTTGACGCTTTCGTAGTCGGTTATCTCGCTTTTAAGCTGCTCGAAACGATCGTTCAGGACTATGTCTTTAGAATAGTTCATCTTCCAACCTCACTTTCATCTTTTATGGAGTGTACAAGCTATACACCTTAACCGGTTCTGCCGGCAAGTTGATCATTTGGGGGTAATTTCAGTAAAGCTCTACAGGCTGTTGCACAGTTGACACGCAACGTTTCATGTGTGAGAACATAAAGTTATTTGAGTTCAGACTAAAAACGACATGTTTGAATGCAAAGAATAAGCAATATTAAAATGCATCTCTATTTATCATATCAAAAAGTTATTCTTAGTGCAAATATCGGAAATATGATGTTTGGACAAAAAACCATACCCCTTAACATATCTGTATCATTTCTTTAAGCAGTCCGGGAAATTTTTCTTCCTGAATATTTGCATACTCAAACGCAAAATAACCTTCCCAGACTTCACGTAACCCAAGCCTCATCAGGATTGAGTTCTTCCTGATGGCTTCAAATATCTGCTGATTACGCGCTTCGAGCAGAACAAAGGTACCCGTGTCGGTAGGATAGATATTAATATCCTTCCTGTGATGATTCGTCGCCGCGATAAACGCTTTCATCCTTGCAGAGCATTTCTTCCGTAACCTTCGCAGATGTCGTTCAAATTGGCCATTTACTATATAGCTTGCCAAAGCAAGCTGCTCAGCGGAGGATACGGTGGATCGATAATTGTGTTTGTTCTCCCTGTACGCTTTTGAGAGTATCCCGGGCAGGATCATATAACTGATTCTCAGTGAAGGTGCCATCAACGTGGAAAAAGAGCCCAGGTAGATCACATGACCCTCATTGTCCATGCTGAACAGAGATGGAACCGGCCTGCCTGAAAAGCGAAGCTCGCTGTCATAATCATCTTCAAGAATGTATCCGCCGGTTTGTTCAGCCCATCTCAGCAGCTCCATTCTCTTTTGAACCGGCATTACAAGGCCGGTGGGATACTGATGTGACGGGCTGGTATAGCAGGTAGTCGCTCCGGCTTGAAATAGGCTGCCCACCTTGATCCCATCCTTATCCAGTGGAATGGGATGCAAGGAATAACCACGCTTTTGAAAGACAGGCCTTACATCTACAAAACCCGGCTCTTCAAAGGCTACTTTCGCAAGCAGCAGATCATCGGTAACATCACAATAAATTGATAGAAGCGTTTGGACACCGGAACCGATGATGATTTGCTCCGGATCGCACCGAACACCCCGGGCACGGTAAACATAATCCGACAAGGCTTCCCGCAGTTCATGCTCTCCCTGAGGATCACCTTCCAAAAGAAGCCTGTGCCTGTAATCATCCAAAACCTGTGTATAGATTTTTCTCCATTCGGTAAAGTTGAAAATACCGGTGTCCATATAGCGGCTGTTCACTTCTTTGGGTGAAACTGTTCTGGCCTCACGAACAGATGAACTTCTGCTGAAAAAGCCCTTGTCAAGCCGTGCCGCAAAATAGCCTTTTTGCGGGATGCTATAAATATAACCCTCCACCATCAGCTGGTTATAGGCATTCTCCGCGGTAGTGGAGCTGATGCCCAGTTGCCTTGAAACCTCGCGGATTGAAGGAAGCAACTGATTCTCAGAGATATTTCCTTTTTCAATTTCAGACCGGATCACGCAGTACAACACCACATATTTCGGTTTGTCCCTTTTTTCACATTCCGCGAACCATGCAGACTCAAAAAGCATAAAACTGTCCCCTCTAATTTAATCAAAACTGTCACTTTTACAATGGTCAGTTGTATGGTATATTCTATCATACCGGGTAGGAATTACAACACCGAAGCAAACTACCCAGGCAATTTTCAGCGGGCAGGAGGATGGAGCATGGAAAAGCGCAGTATTCAAGTAAATAAAACTGTTCTAACCGGTCTGATGACGGCTCTTGTAATACTGGCAACGAGCTTAAAAATCCCTATCATAAACGGGTATATACATTTGGGTGACGGTTTTGTATTCCTGTCGGCTATCATTCTGGGTCCCTTTTATGGTGCTTTTGCCGCAGGGGTCGGCTCCATGGCTGCCGATATTCTTGGGGGATTTGCCCAATGGGCTCTTCCCACCCTGCTGATCAAGTCCTCTATGGCCATGCTGCTAGGGCTTATCAGCCGTCAGAAGACTAAAAAGCAAGCCTATATCTCTGCAGGGGCCACAGTAGTGATATGGACTGCGTTTTTCATCACAATAAAAAACGCCCTGATCAACGCTGTTAAATTCTCGGCAGAAGGCCTTGCGCAGGCTATGGACGATACGGCTGAGAATATCGTACAAAAGGCGGCCGGTATACAATGGAAGCTGTCGGCAGCAATTCTGATCTTTTTAATGATCGTTTTTCTTTTACTGGTTTGGCTGATAAAAAAGCAAAGCAGTGCAGGTTTCAGTCCGAAGATGGTTTTGGGCATGATGAGTGCCGGAGCATGCATGATTATTGGATACTATCTTGCAGAAGTATTGATTTATGGCAACCCGGTTTCACCTGCTTTCAGCGTTCCGATGAACCTGTTTCAATTCATAGTGGGTATTGTTATCACGGCTGCTATCTCACCTGCATTAAGCAGGAGGGACACCAGAGGGCAGGGGCACAGGTTCCTTGGTTCAAATTGACCAGAGGGCAGGGCCCAGGTTCCTTGGCATAATTCGATCAAGCACCGAGGTCTTATTCCCTGACCAAGCGAACTGCCAGTTCCAGGCTCACTCCATTCCCCCTTCCCGTCCCGTTCCAGGCCTGTTTAAGGCCTTTTCCAGATCCTTTCCTGTACCCGCTCCAGTCCCTGTTTCTTTCCCCTTCCAGTCTTCTTTTCCAGTCCAATTCTTTGCCCATCTGCCTGTTGCCGGGGCACATAATCCGTGGTAAACTATATTGTAGAGTATCATTGTAATATATTTACATATCGCTCTAAAACAAGAATATTTTGGTCTGGAAATGGAAGTCAGGTTTCATCATGTGCAGAGAATATAAAATCATCGATTTTCACAACCACATTTTCCCCGACAATATTGCGCAAAAAGCCGTAGAAAACATCGGCCATTATTATGGTATCAGCATGCTTGGCCAAGGAACGGTAGAGGCTCTGCTGGAAAGCATCAGTAAAATCAACGCGGAACGTTATGTGGTTCATTCTTCCGCAACCCATGCGGGGCAGGTTAAAGCAATTAATGACTATATCGCTGGCGTTATCAGCAATTATCCCAGCATGATCGGGTTTGGAACACTGCATCCGGGGCTGGAAGAGATTGATTCCGAAGTGCAGCGAATCATCGCTCTTGGTCTTCGCGGTATTAAGCTGCACCCGGAGTTTCAGCAATTCTTTATCGATGACGAATCCATGCTGCCGGTTTATGCCGCAATCGAAGGAAAGCTTCCGATGTTAATACATATGGGAGATAAAAATAAGGATTCCTCCAGCCCTTCGCGGCTTGCCCGCATTCTTGACCGGTTTCCGAAGCTGGTGGTCATTACTGCGCATCTGGGTGGTTATCAGATGTGGGATCAATCCATAACACATCTTGTCGGCAGGAACCTCTTTATGGATACCTCAAGCTCGCTGACCTATCTGAGCGGTGAAAAAGCAGTCGAGATCATTCGCCGGCATGGCGCTGATAAGATCCTTTTTGGTACAGATTTTCCCATGTGGAACCATCAGGAAGAGCTGAACAAGTTTCTGGCACTGGGGTTAACTGATGCTGAAAAGAAATCCATTCTCTATGATAATGCAGCTGGGCTGTTGGGTTTGAAAACAACGGCATCATAAAGATGCTTCACTGCTGACTTTTCACCCTGTTAGTGATATTATCTATTGGGTGCTCTGCATCTTTTAGCCTTTACAGGAGACCACCAGTCGGCTCCCTGCGTACTTTTAGCCTATAAGTGAAATGATTAGTGGCGCGGGTATTATTGATAAAATTGTTGACAGAACTACCGCTTTCGAAGCGAATACTGAATCTTTGTCAAACATTTCCGCGAATATGGTGGTATTAGCGGCAATCGGCATAGCTGCTGCCGTCACGACTATCGAAGTTACCATTTTGGGCGCCCCGATAAGGCTAAGTATACCGAATGCAGCAAGCGGAAGCAGAATCAGCCTGACCGCCGAGGCATAATATACCTTCAGGTCATTAAATAATGTGCTAAACCTCGCTGTACTGATCAAAGCCCCGATGATCAGCATCGACAGGGGCAGCGTCATGTCCCCCACATAATTTACCGCCTGGCGGATCACATCCGGTACAGGAATCTGTAGTATGAAAATAATAACGCCTAAGTAAACCGCAATCAACGCTGGGTTCAGTAGCGCCTTCTTCAGCGAATTCCGCATACCACCATGCTCTTTGATGTCACTGAACATAGCCAAACCAAAGGTCCAGACAAAGAAATTAAAGGCTCCGACATAAAATGAGCCCAGAAAAACCCCATCATCTCCAAACAGTGCTTTCATCATCGGAAGCCCCATAAATCCACAATTGGAAAAAACGGCAGTAAAACGAAGAATGGGCTTCACCTTGCTGTCATAATTCTTGAACAAAACGGCTGAAATCAATATACTGAACAAAAACAAGCCCGAGCCATATAAAAGAACCAGCAAGGCATTCCTCATTTTCTCAGCGGAATACTCAAAGAAAAAGGAGCCCAACACCAGCATAGGGCTTGTGATATATAACAAAAGCTCTGACAGCTTCTTCGATGCGCCTCCGGCAATAATGCCTGTCTTGCCTGCCACAAAGCCAATAATCAGTATGATAAAAAGGATAAGCACCTGGTTCAATACAATATTAAAACTCATTTTGCCCCCCAAAAAGATGATTAATTACAGGTGATATGCACACCCTCTGATTACGAGATTGGTCCATTAAAACGAATTTCTATTCCTGAGATAAAAAATCACCAGGGGATCTGGAAATCGCTGCCCCGATATATTTTAACACAGGAATTCAAATCATGAAACATGAGTTTTAATGGGTTCAAGACCACTTAATTCAACTTCATATTGTTCTTCAATCTGTCAATCTACAATTTTTACAACATCATACCCGGCCTCTTCCACGGCTTTTTTCAATTTGCCGTCATCAACGCTGCCGGTCAGTTCCACCACTGCAACCTTACCTTTCAGGTCTACCTTCACATCTTTTCGCCTTCCATCTCAATTAATGCATTTGTTACATGTTTTACACAGTGATCGCAGCTCATACCTTCAATGTAAATTTTCTTCGACATAATATCATCCTCCTGTTTTTATTGAAGTGGTTTAAACCGTCTCAATCTTAATGCATTTGTCAACACCGACACTGAACTAAAAGCCATCGCGCCGGCGGCAATCATGGGATTCAACAGCGGCCCGCCGCGCAGATACAATAACCCGGCTGCGATCGGTATCGCGGCTGTATTATAGGCAAAAGCCCAAAACAGGTTCTGTTTAATATTTCGAATTGTCCTCTTGCTCAGCTGAATCGCTGTTGGAACATCCATCAGATCGCTTCTCATTAAAACGATATCCGCCGATTCCATCGCCACATCGGTACCAGATCCAATCGCTATGCCAACATCGCCCTGAGCCAGTGCCGGCGCATCATTGATACCGTCTCCCACCATTGCGGTCTTTCTGCCTTCCGCCTGTAGCTTTTTGATTTCATTGGCCTTATCCTGAGGCAGAACCTCGGCCAGCACTCTGTCGATCCCCACTTCTCTGGCAATGGCTTCAGCGGTTCCTTTATTGTCACCCGTAATCATCACAACTTCAATACCCATTCTGTGCAGCAGTTCCACGGCTCTTTTGCTGCTGGGCTTCATGATATCCGCTACTGCAATGATTCCTGCCAGGTTGCCGTCAATGCCAATAAACATGGGTGTCTTGCCCTCTCCTGCCAGCCTATCCGGAGTTTCGGGCAGCGTTATTGCGATGTTTTGGTCATCCATCAGCTTCTTATTCCCCAAAATCATTTTGCGACCCTTGATCACTGCGGAAATCCCGTGTCCGGGGATAGCTTCAAAGCTCTCAACGGGAAGCAGTTTCAGGTTTTTCTCACTTGCCCGGTTTACAACAGCTTCACCTAAAGGATGCTCTGATGCTTTTTCTGCAGAGGCTGAAAGCTGCAGGAGTTCTGTTTCACTGATGCCGGGGGTTGTAATAATGTCAGTAACCACAGGTTTCCCCTCCGTTATCGTTCCTGTCTTGTCAAGCACAATGGTGTTAATTTTATGAGCCGTTTCCAGTGCTTCTCCTCCTTTAATCAATACCCCGTATTCCGCACCTTTCCCGGTCCCCACCATGATTGCCGTAGGTGTTGCCAACCCCAGCGCGCAAGGGCATGCGATTACCAGAACGGCGATGAAGATCGTCAGTGAAAAGGTTATGGACATTCCCGATATATACCATGCTGCGGCGGCAAGGATTGCGATGACGATGACCACCGGAACGAAATACCCGGCAATGATATCGGCCATCTTTGCGTTAGGGGCTTTCGAGCCCTGGGCATCTTCCACAAGCTTGATGATCTGTGCCAGTGCCGTGTCTTTCCCTACTTTTGTGACCCTGAATTGTATGGTTCCGTTCTTGTTGATGCTGGCGCCGACCACCTTGCTGCCTTTGTTTTTTTCCACAGGAATGCTTTCACCGGTAAGCATTGACTCATCCACTGATGTTCTGCCTTCCACAACTTCTCCGTCTACCGGAATTTTTTCTCCCGGCTTCACCAGCAGGATGTCTCCAACCTCCACTTCATCGATTGGGATTGTGAGCTCCTGACCGTCATGAATCACCGTTGCCGTCTTCGGTGAAAGGCCCATCAGCTTTTTGATGGCTTCTGAGGTTTTTCCCTTTGTAACGGATTCAAGATATTTACCGAGCATGATCAGTGTAATGATCACCCCGGCGGACTCAAAATACAGTTCATGCGCATATTCATGATTTCCGTTGATGATCTGAAT
>JAAYJG010000512.1 GCA_012523055.1 Ruminiclostridium sp.
AGTTGATACCCTCTATTTTCTTCTGGGCATTTTCAATCGCATTGGACAGCATGCGGTGTTCGATGGGCTGATCATCTTCAAGGCCAAGCATGTTGACCATGTTCATCAGCTTATCCGAGCCAAACAACCGCATCAAATCATCCTCTAAAGAGATATAGAAGCGTGACTCGCCCGGGTCTCCCTGACGACCGGAGCGGCCGCGCAGCTGATTATCAATACGCCGTGATTCATGCCTCTCGGTACCGATAATTTTCAGTCCGCCGG
Source organism: Ruminiclostridium sp. (assembly GCA_012523055.1). Lineage (GTDB taxonomy): Bacteria > Bacillota > Clostridia > DSM-8532 > DSM-8532 > JAAYJG01. The sequence continues at coordinate 265 of JAAYJG010000512.1, forward strand.
CTTCGATAACCTTTGTCTTTTCCTGGTCGGTTTCCTTTTTAAACTGCTCGTAAAATTTCTTATAAATAGCCCGGGACTTTAAAATCTCTGCATCATCGGTTTCATTGAAGCTGGTGGACATGTTGATGTAAAAATCGTCCATGCCCTGCTTGCGCATTTCCTGCTTTGCCAGGAATTCCGGGTTACCGCCGAGCATGATGTCGGTGCCGCGGCCGGCCATGTTCGTGGCTATGGTCACAGCGGCGAATTTTCCTGCCTGAGCCACGATTTCCGCTTCACGGTCATGGTATTTCGCATTTAACACATTGTGTTTGATACCCTGCTTCTTTAAAAGCGTACTGAGAAATTCCGAGGTTTCGATGGAGATGGTACCCACCAGTACTGGCTGTCCCTTTTTGTTGCTTTCCATAATATCCTGGATAACCGCGTTGAACTTTCCGCTGATCCCTTTATACACGACATCGGAGTGATCTTCACGAATGATCGGGAGGTTTGTGGGGATCACAATGACATCGAGCTTGTAAATGGCCTGGAATTCCTGCTCCTCTGTGAGGGCAGTACCGGTCATGCCGGCCAGCTTGGTATACATTCTAAAATAGTTTTGAAAGGTAATAGTCGCAAGGGTTTTGCTTTCCCGCTCCACCTTCACGCCTTCCTTGGCTTCGATGGCCTGATGCAGCCCTTCGCTGTACCTTCTTCCGTACATCAGACGGCCCGTGAATTCATCGACGATGATAATTTCGCCGTCCTTGTCGACATAGTCCACATCCTTTTTCATCAGGCCGTGGGCGCGGATGGCTTGGTTGACATGATGTGAAAGAGTCATGTTTTCGGCATCGGACAGGTTTTCAACATGAAAAAACTGCTCTGCTTTGGCAACACCTTTTGGGGTGAGTGTGGCGGTGTGCGCCTTTTCTTCTACGATATAATCGAAATCGCCATCGTCGTCATCAAAGGTTTTATCATCGGTCTCCTTTAAGACTTTCTTTTTCATTTTTCGAACCAAAATATCGGCCTGCTGGTACAAATCGGTAGATTTGTCGCCAGGGCCGGAAATGATCAGCGGTGTACGGGCTTCATCGACGAGGATGGAGTCAACCTCGTCCACGATGGCATAATGGTGACCGCGTTGTACCATGTGTTCCTTGTAAACCACCATGTTATCACGCAGATAATCAAAGCCGAATTCATTGTTGGTTCCATAGGTGATATCGCAGTTGTAGGCCTTTCTGCGCTCGTCATTGTCCAGGTCATGCACGATAATGCCAACTGTAAGCCCAAGGAACTGGTACACCTTTCCCATCCACTCGGCATCACGCCGGGCCAGGTAGTCATTCACAGTGACCAGGTGAACGCCTTTGCCTTCCAGGGCGTTTAAATAGATCGGCAGTGTTGCCACCAGGGTTTTTCCTTCACCGGTTTTCATTTCAGAAATACGGCTCTGATGCAGCACTATGCCGCCTATGAGCTGAACGCGGTAATGGCGCATACCCAATACGCGCTTCGATGCTTCCCTTACAACGGCGAAAGCTTCGGGAAGAATGTCGTCCAGGGTTTTACCCTCATTGAGCAACTGTTTAAAATACGGGGTCTTTTTTCTGAGGTCTTCGTCGGAAAGCTTTTCTATTTCGCTTTCCAGTGCTTCTATTTCATCTGCTATGGGCTCCAGCCGCTTAACTTCCTTATCGCTGTAGCTGCCAAATATTCTCTCTAAAAACTTCAAGTTTTTACGCTCCTTCCGTTTCTTTGCCCTTCAACCGCTCTATGATCAGCCGATATCCATCTGCGCCATAGTTCAGCGAGCGGCTGACCCTGCTGATAGTCGCTTCGCTTGCGCCGGTTTTTTCATGGATATCACGGTAAGTCCTGCCCTGTTCCAGCATTTTGGCAACCTCCAGCCGCTGGGCAAAAGCCTTGATCTCGGAGATGGTGCCAACATCCTCGAAAAAATTGTAGCATTCCTCCCTGGTTTTTAAAAGGAGGATTGCATCAAACAGCTTATCCGTTAATTCATCCTGCAGCTTTTTACTCACAAAAACCACTCCATTAAGATATACTGGTTTAAACGGAAAAAGTCTATTCCCTGGTTGGAAAAAGCGCCGCACTGCCTCACGCATCCAGGCTGCCTATCCTTCCAATTCGAAGCCGTCCTGGGTTGTCAGGTGATAACAAAGTCTTCTCTTCACCGTTTTCATCATATTCTATCGAATAAGTCAAACAAAGTCAAACTGTTCATGGGCTCCATAAACAGGGTTAAACCTTTCATCCCTTACTGTATCAGATAATTGTTTTCTCTTCAATACTTCACATCAATAAAGTCTGTTGCATGAGATGGTCCTCGGATGAAACTACACTATAGAGATGAGGCAGGACGTGAGTATATCTTTGTTATATCAGAGTTAAATTTTTCTATACCCGAATTTTGAAGTGAAATTTACAATACCTTTTCAATAAAAACAGTACGTTCCTTTCCTAAATCAACATCTTTTGGACATGTCAGAGGCCGATTAACCCTGTTGTAATAAACACGAACCATAGGACGGGGTCCAAGGTTTTTCCGCACATTTACAACGATACCTACTTCACCGGTAGACAGTCGCACCATGGATCCTAATGGGTAAACAGCTATATTGTTTGTAAAGTTCTGTACCACCTGACTGTCAAAATAGAAGTTTCCTCCTCCATACAAGTATTCGATGGCCTGGTAATGCGGATACCCCTCGCCATGAAGTAACCGATCGTAGGTTTCACAAACTGCGATGATACGTGCCCCAATCGGAATGTCTTCTCCACTGATTCCTCTTGGATAACCACTTCCATTCCAGCATTCATGATGATTGAGGATCATATTGGTAATACTTTCCGGTAACCCCGCTTCCTTGGCAAAGTAATAGCCATATCTGGGGTGCTCCTTCCAAAGGGATTCCTGTTGAAGGTTTTGCTTATGAGTGCGGATGATGGAAGGCATTTCGCACAGCCCAATATCATGAAGTAATGCTCCCGTTCCAATACACTGCATATTGTATGCATCAAACCCCATGGCCCCGGCAACCAGTAAAGAATAGACACAGGTATTAATGAGATGTTCGTACAGAAAACCATCGTCCAGAATCTTGGCTATCACGCAAAACTGAACCACATCCGGGTTTTCCACGATTTTCGACGCAATTTTGCGTGCCATTCCGGATACATTCACCATATTGTCTGATTTATTCGCTTCGGGAACACTAGGAGCATACTTGGTGATGTAATCCTCAAGACACCTTTTTAACTCTCTGGTTGTAGTATCAACAGGATCGATCAGAAGGGTATACTGTTCTGCTACCGCAACAGATTTAACTCCCCTGACCAAAAGCGTTTCTATGAGCGAATCGGTCAGTTTCGTGCCATGCTTCAACAATACCTGTTCTGTCTTGGGACACAGTATTTGTTCAGCAATAACCATACCTTCAAGAAGGCCATTTACATTGATTCTGATCATTTTCGCCATCCTCACAATCACATGATTTTGCTGCAGAGGTTATCTTAAAAAAAGCACAGTTGGTTGCTTTTCTGCATTCCATCAAGACATCCGTGATTTTCCAGGATTTCAATGACAGGTTTACTGACCCCGGAACGGATTTTCAGATCATCCATGGAAAGGAACACACCCTTTTCCCTGGCTTGAACGATATTTGCCGCAGCCGCCGCGCCCAAACCGGCAAGCGCATTTAATGGCGGAAGCAGGCCATGATCGGTTATTTTAAATTTCGTCGCATCCGATTGGTACAAGTCGACAGGCAGGCACTTGATGCCACGGGCATACATTTCATTGGCAAGCTCGAGAATGGTCAGCATGCTCTTTTCCTTTGCCGTCGCATCGTTGCCCTTTCTTTCAATCTCTGTCATCACGCTTTTCACTCTGTCCTGCCCCTTTGAGACAATATCGGCGTCAAACACATCGGCACGGACCGTGAAATAGGCCACATAAAAGGCTTCGGGGTAATACACCTTGAACCAGGCTATGCGGAACCCCATCATCACATAGGCCGCGGCATGGGCCTTCGGGAACATGTATTTGATCTTGTTGCACGAATCGATATACCATTGCGGAATACCCGTGTTCTTCATCAATTTTTCATACTCCGGCTTCAACCCCTTGCCCTTTCTGACATCTTCCATGATCTTGAAGGATGTTAATGGCTCCAGGCCGTTTTGGATCAGATACAGCATGATATCATCACGGGTACAGATTACGTTTGGCAGCGTTGTTACACCATTTCGAACCAGATCCTGCGCATTGTTCGTCCACACATCGGTGCCGTGGGACAGGCCAGAAATACGAATCAACTCACCAACGGTGGTGGGTTTTGTATCCACGAGCATCTGACGAACGAATTTCGTACCAAATTCCGGAACACCATAGGTTCCCACTACACTGCCGATGTCGTCGGGGGTCACCCCCAATGGTTCTGTGCCACGGAAAATCTCCATGACATGCTTTTCACCAATGGGGATTGTTTTCGCGTCAATCCCGGTAAGATCTTCGAGCATGCGAATCACCGTGGGGTCGTCATGACCCAGGATATCCAGCTTTAAAATTCTGCCGCTGATGGAATGGTAGTCGAAATGTGTTGTGATGATATTGGAATCGGGATCATCGGCAGGCCGCTGTATCGGGGTAAAATCACAAATTTCCTTATTATGAGGCACGATCATGACCCCGCCGGGATGCTGGCCTGTAGTGCGCTTTATTCCGGTACACCCTGAAACCAGCCTGTTCACCTCGGCGTTGGTTGCTGTGCGCCCCCTGTCGTTCAGGTACCCTTTGACATAGCCGTAAGCCGTTTTTTCAGCTACGGTCGCAATGGTTCCGGCCCTGAAAACATGGCCTTCGCCAAATA
>JAAYJG010000513.1 GCA_012523055.1 Ruminiclostridium sp.
AATTGAATGCTTTGAGAATCCAGGTCAGGAACTGCGAGTTGGTGAGCTTCTTGAGAAACAGAAGGATTTATATATCAAGCTTGGAGTGAAGTCGCCTGTCTCGTTATGAGTGTGCGGGAATCCAGGTTACACGCATTGCATTGCCCGATGAAAGAAAAACTTTGGACTTTTAGAATCTCAAAAAGGCTGGAAGTTATTTGGCTTCCAGCCTTTCTTCTATTCATACTTGTATATTTCTCTGCATCAAACCATGTTCCCGCACACAGGACATTTTGCTTCCCGAAAAAAATAATACTGCAAATGAGCATCACAATATGGGCAGCGATGATAAAAAAATGCCAATATGTAAATCAAAGCACTGCCCACTATTTTCAACAGTACAAAAAGCCACCAGAAACTCCATTGACTTATTGCTGCGATTATTAACAGTGGTAAGTTCAGAAAAATGATCACTAAAAGAACAGTATTGACCTTACGATACCGAGCCAGCCTTTTAAAGTTGCTTTCAACAACCAAACCTGATTTACTTTTCTCCGGGTTCTCAGTAGCCCAGCCTCCGCATTCGCATTCGGATGTCAAACCTTCCAGCGGCTTTTTGCATTTTTTACATACATAAGGTATTGGTGCACCACATCGCGGACATTTCTTATGGGCTGGTGAATATACTTCTCCGCATTCAAGGCAGTTTACCATTTTACCTGTTTACCTATCCTCTCTCATCAAATCTTGTATACTCTTTAACCCATATACGCATATCATGTCAAAAAGACTGAAAAGAACATGGATTTTTGATCAACCCAGGTAACAGGGGTTTCCATTCAAATCAAAGATAATGAAAAATTGGTGTTCCGGAATGCGTTCATTCTTAATCCGCTTCATTCTGAGTAGCCGTTACGACTGTAAATGCACCCAGACTAAACATTCAGTTGTTTTTTATATAACTCCGTTTTTGGATCGTATTGAAATTCATTTGCCTCCAATACCTTAATGGAAGGGATGTTGATTTTTTCTTCTTCAACTGACGGATCAGCGATGATTTGAACTGTATCAGGCCGGTTTTCAATCACCTTGTCACAAATCAATCGAACGATATTCTTTCCATACCCTTTTCCCAGAAGGCTCTCCTCACCAATCATATAGTCAATTCCGCAGGTTCCTTCAGGTTCACCATCATCATCCATTGCTTTGTTCCAATCATAATATTGACAAAAACCAACAGGAACTCCGTCCTTCTCCACAATAAAATGTTTGATGAAGTTAAACTCATCATTCCGGTGTTCGATCTCAAGTAACCAATCAGACGCATCGCCAAACCATTTTGAGATAAACTCCTGTTCAAGCCATTTTTTCATAAGAACCACATCTTCATCTCCAAGATTACGCAAAACAAGCATTTCTCTAACCTCTTTTCAACACAAGCTCACAAGGGGATCGCAAGGGGACGGTTCTCCTGTGTACGGTTCTTTTCGGCAACGATATAACGAGGCTCGATTGGCCCCCGCCCCACCTCTTAACGTATTTTCAGCTAAGGGCTGAAAAACGTGTGGTGGCGGGTACCGATTACCTTAATCAGACGGCGAGCATTGAATAACGGGTCGCACAGTGCTGGATTTTGCTTGCAAAATCCTCTTCTCCCGCCTCGATATAAGGACCTTATCACTACGTGATAAGAACCTTGTTGCTGTGTGATGGTTTTGCCAA
>JAAYJG010000514.1 GCA_012523055.1 Ruminiclostridium sp.
AGGATATGCTTGGGAATTCCCCCGGCGTTATCTTCAATGTCGACGATCACCCGGTTGGCTTTTTGGTAGGATCGGATGATTATTCTCTTCTCCCAGTTTGTCACCCAGGCAGGCGGGTTGCTGATCTGCCTGAACTGGTTTACGGTTTTCTCCTGTAAGTCCAGCGCGTCTCTGGCATTGCCGATGATATTCAGAAACACCTGCTCCAGCCGGTTAGCGTCGGCAAGAACATACAAATCGCTATCCAGATAAAACTCTACCTTCACGCAGTGATGCTCCAACTGTCGGCCGATCAGATCAAATACATCGTTCATGGGCTTGTTGATATTGATCTTTTCTCCTGCGTCGTTGGCATTTCGGCCAAAAACCCGCAGATGCTGGATAATTTTATTGATACGATCCACCTGTGAGTGGATGGACTTTAGTTTGTCACACAGCATCGTGTCACTGAGCTTATCGAGTTCCTTGGCTTTTTGAAGACCCTGAACGATCAGGCTGATAGCCCCCAGTGGCTGGTTAATTTCATGGGCGATACCGGTTGCCATTTCGCCCAATGTCGCCAGCTTACCCGATTGTATGAGTTGGATATCCTTTTCCCGCAGTTCGTCAGTCCGGCGCTTGACCGTTTTTTCCAGATTGTCGGCATACTGCTGCAGTTCACTTTCAAGCTGCTTGCGTTTCAGGCCGGCTCCGATTTTGCTGGCAACCAGATTTAAGATCGTTGTTTCCTCCAGAAAAAGCTTCTTTTGCGTTTCAGGAATGAGCACATGTAAAAGCCCATGAATCTCAACATCAGAAAGAATAGGGATATGGATCATGCTCATATCCTCGGGAAAGCCCGATTTGAACAGGTTGTTACCGATCAGATCCTCCCGGGGAATATTCTCGCTGTAGGTAGTACATTGAATGTAGGCGCTATGGCATTTTTCCGAATAAACCTTTTTGCAGGGTTGCTTTGTTTTTGGATAGCAACAGGCTGACAGACGGGTATCCAAACCCACCTGTGAAGAAAGCTGAAGGCTTTTTGACATGTTGTCGTGCAGGCAGATAAAGGCTGATGGAATATCAAGATAATCCTGAAGCAGCTTCAGAATTTTCAGAAGCATCTCATCGAGCGCCTGCTTTTGGTTGATCACATGCGCGATTTCAACGATGATGTGCATGAACTTCTCAAGAATCTTTTCTTTTGAGTATCTCATACGATTTAATTCTCTCCCTGCAAGTTTTCTTATGGTTTCACAGACAGTGCCAGAATGGTGAGATCGTCGTCGGGAGCCTCATTTGAGGATCGTATTACTTCACTGTTGATCTTTTCAATCATCTTATCCACCGGTTCTGCCTTCACGCTTTCAAGCAGGCTCACGAAGGATTGCTCCGCTTTTCTTTCCCAGGTTTCCGGCAAACCATCGGTAAACATCAGTAGCTTGTCGCCGCTTAACAGCTGGTGGTGATAAACATCATAATGCGCGTTTTCAAAAGAGCCCAGGATTGTCCCGGAGGAAGACAATGGAACAAGAGCATTGTTCCTTACAAGGTATTGGTCGATATGACCTGCTGATACATAGTACATCCGGTTTGTTTCCTTCTCGATGCAGCCTGCGAAAACAGTGGCAAAAATACCCGATGGTGTATTTTTACATAACTCCAGATTCAAGTCCCGGAAATCATCTTTCAGCTGCAATGGAATATCCATTTCGCGATGGTAATTTTTCAGTTTGCAAAAATAAGCCTTGATGATGATGGTGTTCACGGCGGCGAGGATGCCGTGGCTGCAGACGTCAAAGATGTAGAAAAACAGAAAGTCCTTTGATTCAAAGACATCCAGCATGTCTCCGCCGACCTTGTCGCAGCTTTTGTAAATATAAGCTGCATCATAAGAGGTGAATTTCGGAAGGCGCAGCGGGGCATATTGCATCAGGATCAACTGTGCGGAATCATGAAGACCTTGCAGGTAGCGGTTCTTTTGGATCAGATCCTCCTGCAGCTTTCTGTTCTCGAGCATGATATTTTTTTTCTGGATTGCGTTTTGGAGGCTTAGCACCAGGTTTTCCATCTGGAAGGGCTTTTGCAGGTAATTGAACGCGCCTTCCCGCATGGACGCAATGGCATTTTCCATGTCCCCATGGCCTGTGAGCACGATGATGCCAATATCGGGTTGCAGGACATGAATTCTTTTCACCACTTCCAACCCGGTAATTCCGGGCATTTTCATATCGGTAATGACCGCATCAACAACATCTATATTTTTTTGAAACAACTCAATCCCCTCAATACCATTGTGTGCCTTCCAAACGGAAAAACCGTAAAGCTCGAGGTTGAACTGAAGGTTGTCCAGAATCGCGGATTCATCGTCGATGATTAATACTGAAGGCAAAGCCATTCCTCCTAAGATCATTCAAAGTGAGCCATGCTCACAAACCAATAGCAGAAGCTTATTCAATAAGGTTCTAATCATGATATTCCACTAAATCGGTATTCTGTAACACAAATATTCAGATAAAAGAGCTTTAAAGCTGTATGACCAACGTACAGTGCTAAAAGCACAATCACCTGTGCAAAAGTCACTACAACTAAATGACAAAAACACTACTTCGTGCAAATAACTTGTAAATAGAATACCACAATTGTAATATGAAGATAAGTCATAAATATGAAACTAATGGGAAAATATGGAGAGCCACTCGCGGTTTGAACGACAAAAAAGTAGCCGTTTTATACGAATTACTCTATGTGTTGCCCTAAAGCTCATATTTCATATGCCCCATCAGATGTTTTTTAATACACAGTTAAATAACACGATGAGCAAAGAGGATTTGAACAAGTGATCTTTTTGTTATGGTGCTTGGAAAGCGGAGGTCGCCCAATGAATAAGTTAAATATCTTACAAAGACTTGGTATTATTCTGTTCACAGGTATCTTTTTCTTTATATGCTGCATTCCTGTGAGTGCGAAGACGTTAAAGCAGTTGTATCTTGAAAGTGCGGTTGTCTTGGCTGAAAACTTACCAGCAGGTTCAATGACTACATTTTATGTGGATCAAAAACACCCATCGGCCAATGACTCAAACCCCGGGACTGAAAGCCTGCCATGGCGTACTGTACAAAAAGCGGCGGATACACTGAACCCGGGGGAAACCGCCATCGTAAAGCCCGGCAGTTATGAAGCCGTCACGATCAAGCGAAGTGGTACCGTCGGGAACTATATTACCATAAAGGCTGTTTCTGCACCGGATAAATCGCTGATGAAGCCAAATGAATTATATGATCCTGTGCTTAAGAATTACGTTCCGGCAAACACAGCGAAGAATGCTGTTATTAAAGGAATTACATTCCAGGGGTCTGATTTAAAGTATGTCGAATATGTCAAAGTTGAAAATTTTGAGATCACATCAGTCGGAGATTCTTCCTGGAACAGGTGGGCATATCTCAGGAATGCCCGTCACATAGAATTAAACAATAACTTTATTCATGAAAACAAGGGTCTGTCTGTACACGGTCATACTGCAGATAATATTGTAGTTCGAAACAACGTAATTTATCGCATGTTGAGCGTCGCTTTGACAATATACGGCAAGAACTGGATTGTTGAGGACAATGAGATCATGCATGCCGTCACTTACGATACTTTCACCGGTGAGAAATTATCTGGTGATTGTGATGCGCTCAGGTTCTTTGGTACGGGGCACATTATCAGAGGTAATTATTTTCACGATTACCATGACGAAGAAGCAACTGGTCACATTGATGCCATGCAGACATTTTCCAACAATCCGGAAATTAATTTTGCCCACGACATCTTAATTGAGAAAAATTGTTTTTCAAATTTTGGACAAATGCTAATGACAGCAGATATAACCGAGCAAAGCGGTGGAATAGATGCCATTAGCGATTTTACGATCCGGAACAACATATTTATTGACTCAAGGGCTGCCGGTATTCTTCTTGGGGTGAATGTGAACAATTTTACCATTATCAATAACACAGTCGTCAACACATACAACACCGGGCTTAGCATTGCCGATAACTGCCACCATACGGTTATTCTGAACAACATTTTTTATAATAACGGTGGAGGTACACAGGTATATCGGGAAAGCAGCAAACCCGGGTCGATGGTTAACTATAACCTGCACGACCCGGATTGGTCATATCCCCCAAAACAGCCTGAGTATAATATCAACAGTATTATTGGCGAAAACCCTGGGTTTATGGATTTGGAAAATCCCTTAGGTGACGATGGAATACCCTTTACCAACGATGATGGGTTAAGGCTTCAGAAAGGGTCGCCTGCAGTTGGAACCGGCGTATTGGGCAGCGACATGGGCGCTTATGGCAGCTTTGCAGACAACACCGCGCCATCCGCACCATCCGGGCTTCAGGTAACAGGAACAGCACCTAATGAAGTGAATCTACAGTGGAATGAATCCAATGACAACACCGGTGTGTATGACTACAACATTTACCGGGATGGGAAGAAGATTGGAACCAATCCATTCGCAAGTTACAAGGATGCAACCATAACCGACAACCACTCATATACCTATACCGTTTCAGCCGTTGATTTTTCCGGCAACGAAAGTGCAGTATCTAACCAAGTGATCGCCGTAACATCCACCGATACGGTTGCTCCTCAAATAAAATCCCTTGCTGTTGGCCACAACCAAAACGAACTAATCATTGAATTCAGCGAGAAGCTGGATCCTGCCAGTGCTCAAGCTGTGGCAAACTATGTTCTGAATAACAGCATCACGGTTTTTTCCTCATCGCTCAGCACAGATGGGCAAACTGTGACATTAACAACAAGCCCCTTACTCAAAAACATGGAATACACTTTAACAGTAAATGGAGTACTTGATCTAGCAGCAACTCCAAACAAAATAAAGCGCGATACCCTGGTTGTGTTTACATGCATCATGCCCCGTGAGGATTTTGCAGACCGCAATATAGATGGGTGGACGGTAATCGATGAGGGTGATATATCAGCTCCTTCATGCTGGGAGTTTACCAGCTATAACTGTGTATATCAAAGCTCCTGGATTTATAATGGTACCGGAACAACTGTAGATAACCGCCGGGGTACATTTGCATATTGGGATGAACAAGCAGCGCTAAACTGGGATAATTATGAATTATATGCTGAAATAATTTCGATGGAAAGTGCATTCGGTCTTTTTTTCCGATACCAGGATCCATCGAACTACTATAAACTCGAATTTGATTCCAGGCAGGATTTCCGAAGGCTTATCAAGAAAGTGAATGGGGTGGAAACAGTTTTAGCCAGTACCAAAGGAAGCTATCCTGTAAGCAGGACAGTTAAAATCCGTGTAAATGTTCATAACGATCAAATCAAGGCTTATATGGATGATGAAGATATTTTTGGCTACCCTGTTACGGACAACTCCTTATCAAGGGGCTCTGTTGCACTTTATACCTGGCTTAACAAAAGTGCAACTTTTACGAATATCGAGGTACGCAGAGTCAGGTTTTCTGCTGAGGCAGACACCCAGTCTCCCTCCGTTCCACAGGGCTTAAGTGCTTCTGTCCAATCAAACAGTGCCATCAGGTTAAACTGGACACCTTCAAGTGATAATGTGGGGGTGGCTGGTTACCGTATTTTCAGAAATGATGTACAAGCTGCCACAAGTGCTGTGAACAGCTACACCGATACAGGCCTGGCAGCCGGGGCTGAGTACAGCTATACAATTGCGGCATATGATGCAGCGGGTAATACCAGTGTTCAATGCCTGGCCGTGAAAGCAAAAACCGCGGTAGGACCGACGCCCACACCGACGGATAAGCCCAGCCCGACGCCGACGGATAAGCCCAGTCCAACCCCGACGGATACCCCCAGCCCTACTCCGACGACTAAGCCGAGCGTGGCTCCAACCGCTACGCCGGATACAACCCCGGTAATAAACCCAAATCCTGTTGCATCAACCTCGACCCCAACACCTACCCCTACCGGGTTGCCAACACCAATACCAACACCAATACCAGATGGCACATCCAGCCCGGAAGAAAGCCTCATCACAGAAGACTATCCGGAAATGGTCAGGCTTTTGGAGCTTTTATATGAAAGTGCAGACATTCGCGATAACATCTTGAATCCCACCTATGGTTTCATGATGAAAAGAGAGCCCGTTATTACCCTTACTGCAGGCTATCAGGAGAACTTAAGAGGGTTGGCGCAGCTTACCTTCACGGATATTCGCGGAGATGAATGGTACGCTCACCATATTCCGATGTCAGTATACAGAAAACTTATCAGGGGTTTCCCGGATGGAACATTTAAAGGCGGTAATCTGGTAAACCGTACCGAAGTTCTTACAATGCTGGCCAGGTTTAACAGCTCTGAGAAACGAATAGAGCAAAAGGCGCAAGAGGATGCTGAAAGCTGGATCCGATTCGCAGAGCAGATCGGGAATGATTGGTACACGCCTTATGTGGTTGCTGCAAAGGATGGTTTGGTTTATCCCGATCAATATACAAAGAAAACTATACAACAGCCCATGACCCGTGGAGAAGTTTTTTACGCACTGGCTAATTACTTGTGGAGTGAACAGATCAAAGAAGGTGGAATATATTACACCATGGCAGTTAAAAACGAAACCCCGGCATTTCGCGATAACTTGAAAACCATAATAATACTCAATCCTGATATCAGTAAAGACGGTCCCAAAAGCTATGGATGGTTCAGGCAATTAACAGATGCCGATCCCGCAGAAGGTGTTCCGATGGATTTCTACCCGTCCATTATGTGCCTTAAGGACAAGGGGATTCTCCTTGGTAACAACGGTGAAAGCAAGTGGCATGATCCCATTACCAGGGCAGAGGTACTGGCGCTGTTCGAGCGCCTGGCAAAGGTGTGGGGAGAAGAAACAAAGGAATGACCGGACCATCTCATCCCGGTCATATCATCAAAAACATAAAGTACCTAAGATAGGTTTTCATGCAGAATACCAGTGGTTATCCGGCGATTGCAATGAAATAAGGGTTAAGCAGGGAGGTTTGTTTTTGTGGGGCATATGAAAAACCATATGAAAAACAATGTAATGAGGATATTTTCTGTTGTTTTAAGCTTTTTGATCCTATGTTTGGCATCAATCTGTTCACCAACGGCTTCTTTTGCTTCGGAGCAAGGGTTGGAGCCGATTGATCTCAAAGGCCATTGGGCAGAAACAGTGATCCATAAATGGGTGCATCAAGGTCTTGCAAGAGGATATGGCGACGGCAGGTTTGGCCCAAATGACAGCATTACCCGGGCAGAGTTTGTTACGCTTTTAAACCGTATATTCAACTATTCACAAAAAAAGGACATAAGCTTTGCAGATGTAAAACCCGGAGCATGGTACGCTGATGAAATTGCCAAAGCTTATAAAGCTGGAATCATCAGCGGTGATAATAAAGGAAATATGAACCCTGAAGCTGTGATCAGCAGACAGGAAGCAGCAGTTATCCTGGCAAGGGCATTCTCGTTGCAGGGGGATCATATAGATTCTGCTCTGAATTATGCGGATGCCGGGCAGATAGCGGAATGGGCATTAGGTTCGGTTGGTATTATGACAAAGGCAGGTTATGTTACCGGAAGGCCTGGAAATCTGTTTGCCCCCACGGCAAACCTCAGCCGCTGTGAGGCGGTGAAAATGATAGACAATGTCATGGGAGAGCTGCTCAACACCAGTGGAACATATAAAAGGGTGGTTTCAGGAAACATGGTGGTTTCCTCCAATGGTGTTACGCTGAAGGATACCTGTATCAATGGTGACCTGTATATCACCGAAGGGGTTGAAAATGGTTCTGTAAAGCTTACCAGCACAGCTGTTAAAGGCAGAACGATCATTGCATCCGGTGCCAATACTATAATCTCCCTTACCGATACGCTTCTTGAAAATGAAGTTGTAGTTTTGACCAAGGAGGGGGAGGTAAACCTTACTGCAGAAGGTATAACCACTGTTAACACGGTTATACTGGGACGGAATGCAGTGTTGCAGGAAAAAGGTTTGGCAGGTTCCGGTTTCAATCGAGTATATGTGTCTGGTGCGCCGGAGGGCACGGAAATTGTTCTTGCCGGCAGTTTTGATGAAATGATGGTGGAAGCACCTCAAGCAGTTGTTTCCTTGCAGGATGGAACAATAAATAGCCTTGTCATTTGCAAAGAAGGAATGGGAACATTTATTCAGGCAAAAGAGAATGCGTTTATTGAAAGCCTTACGGTATCTGCCAAAGCAGAGATAACCGGAGGAACACGAATAAAGCATGCCATTATCGCTTCGGATGGCGTTTTCATGGATGAGAAGCCGCAGCAGGTTACAATGGAAGCTGGAGGAAAAGCGATATCCTACCGATTAAGCACGGGTAGTCATGCTAACTCTACACCGATACCAACACCAACAAAAACACCAGTTTCAAACCCGACAATTGTACCAACCCCAATTACAAACCCAACAGCCACGCCAAAACCAACAGGCACAACAACGCCAACAACCATACCAACCGTTGCGCCAACCAACACGCCAAAACCAACAGGCACAACAACGCCAACAACCACCCCAACTGTTATCCCAACAGCCACGCCAAAACCAACAGACACACCCACACCAACGCCAACAACCACCCCAACCGTTACACCAACAGCCACGCCAAAACCTACAGTCACACCAACCCCTGATGCTTCTGTTACCTATACCCTAAAGGTTGTTGCGGAACACGCCAACCTCGAGTTTATTCCCGAGAAAGAGGCTTATTTCAAGGGCGAGCAGGTTAAAATCACCGCTGTGCCTCATGGTGGATACGGCTTTGGGCATTGGTATGGAGATGCTTATGGCACCCTGGAGCAGATAACCATCACAATGGATGGCAATAAAACGCTTTATGCCTTTACCCCCGAAAAGAAAACCATTACACTTCCGGGCGGGGTGAAAATGGATTTTGTGCGCATTCCTTCCGGAAGCTACATGATGGGCAACATCAACCAGGATCCCTGGGCTTCTCAAGATTACCCGCAGGTAGCTCACCGGGTAAACATTGGCTATGAGTTTTATGTTCAGACCACCGAAACGACCCAGGAGCAGTTGATTGCCGTAATGGGCTGCAATTCCATCGACGCTAATAATCATACGGGTGCGAACGTAGAATGGATGCGTGGGAATAGAAAGCCGGTAGTAAATTTGCCATGGGGAGATACTCCGGGAATGGGGGACGACCTCGATGCCCACGAGTTTATCAATGAACTGAATGCACTGGGGCTTGGTGAATTCCGTCTTCCGAGCGAAGCGGAATGGGAATATTTTGCCAGGGGACCTCAAACCAATCCATACCGAAATGCACCCTACTTTTTCGGAGAAGCATATGGGATCCTGCCTGTTGATTCCTCTTCTTTCAAGCTGGATCAATATGCATGGTGGGGCCGAAGCGATAACATATTTTCCGGACTTCCGGAAACAGCCCAGCTTCTTCCGAACCCATATGGGTTATATGACATTTATGGTAATGTATATGAATGGTGTGAAGATGACTGGAAAAATAATTATAACGACGTGCCAGACGATGGCAGTCCTTACATAAACCACACGGCAGAATACCCTTACAAAAAAATACTCAGGGGAGGTTGGAGATACTATACTGACGCTTTCAGGTTCACTTCCTATTACCGGGAATCGCATGAGATTTATTTCAGTCATGGCAGTACAGGGATTCGCCTGGTGATGAAAGTTCCTGCAGATGCTCAGCCCCCGTCCATGCCTTCAAGTTTGTCAGCACAGGCAGTATCCAGTGCTCAGATTAATTTATCCTGGGTTGGCTCTACCGACAACGACAGGGTTTCAGGCTATAAGATATACCGGAATAATAAATGTATTGGTATTTCATACAATGCAGCTTTTTCCGACTTGGGGCTGAAACCAGATACTGCTTACGCCTATGCAGTACAAGCTTTCGACGCTTATGGCAATACCAGTGGAAAGACAAGCAATGTATCGATAAAAACAGGTATCCTGAATAATGCACGCCCCCAAATTCAGGCTCAAAGCGTTTCGGTTGTCGAGGACGGCGAAATTGATATCAATTTACAGGCGATTGATGGTGAAAACGATCCTTTGACCTACCATATTGTCAGCTGGCCGAAACACGGATTCCTTTACGGGTTGTATACCGATGGAACGGTTCCTGTGGTCAGGTACATCCCTGCGGCTGATTATTATGGGGAAGACTCGTTTACCTATAAAGTTCATGATTCATACAGCTACTCAACGACTGCTACTGTTAGTATTCATGTAACAGGTGTCAATGAACAGCCTTTGGCTGAGAACTTTTCTGCTTCATTAGATGTCGGGGGGCAGATACTGATGAATCTGAAGGGAAAAGACCCTGATAATGATTACCTCTTCTATGAAATTGTTGGTACACCAACACATGGCAATGTGGTTCAGGTTGGAGCAAATACGGTCATTTACACCCCGAATGAGGGCTACAGCGGGATTGACAGCTTTACTTATCAAACAAGCGATGGACAGCTTGATTCTTTGCCCGCGAATGTAACAATTGCGGTTGTGCCACAAAGACAGGAAAATGTCCTGACCCTTAACTTTAACGGAAACATTAACGATACTTCGGGTCATGGTTGTGAAATAAACGCCCTTAAAAATGAAAGCCCATACACTGGCAGCCTTGATTTTGTAAGCAGTTCCGTCGAGGGTAAGGCTTTATCCTTTTCCAAGGAAAAAGGAGTATATTTACGGGCAGAAGATTCGGATATTTTATCAGGGATGAATTCATTATATGTTTCGGTCTATGCAAAAAAATCGACTGTGGACAGAGGGGGGTACATTTTACAAAAACGCGACGGATACGCATTAAGTGTTTTCAAAAACTCCGTATGCTTTCAAGTCAGGTCAGCTGACGGAATTGTGCAGGTCAATTCGTATAATGCAGGGATCAACGATACAAACTGCCATCACTACGAAACATACTATGATGGCCATTCAGCCTGCTTGTATGTTGATGGTGTTCAAAAAGCAAAGCTATATACTTATGGTGCTGTTCAGACCAGTGAATATCCATTGTATATAGGTTTTGAAAAGCCAATCGCCTTTGATGGGGAGATTGATCAGCTTCAAATAAAAACAAAACCACCGGCGGGTGCTGGCACAGACACCGAGGCACCAACAATACCGGTACACTTACGGGTTGCCTCGGTTACAAATAATCAGGTTAGCCTGGCATGGGATGAGTCGGTAGACAATACGAGTATAACCGGCTACCGCATCTACAGAGATGGCGTTCCTGTTGCAACCTCTGCTTCAACAAGTTTTAGCAACACAGGCTTAACCCCAAATACAAAATATGTATATACAGTTGCTTCATATGATGCTACTGGAAACGAAAGCGTACAAAGCATGGTGCTTATTGTGACAACTATAAAATAAGCAACGTGGCTTTCACTTTTGAAACATAGGGGAAGCTGTGTTGTTTCTCTTGGTTGCAATTATACCTGGAGGCTTGTGTTATACGATTTATAACAGAATTCAAAATGGCAGACTGGGTTTTGGTACGATGAATGCTCCGGGTTTGACAACGTAAGGATAAAAAGGCTTAACTGAGTCTCTCAAGGCTTGAGCTTAGCCTTATATGCCACTTAAACCCATGACCCGCGGTGAAGTATTTTACGCACTGGCTAATTACTTGTGGAGTGAACAGATCAAAGAAGGCGGAATATATCACACCATGGCAATTAAAAACGAAACCCCGGCATTTCGCGATAACCAGAAAACCATAATAATACTCAATCCTGATATCAGTAAAGACGGTCCTAAAAGCTATGGATGGTTCAGGCAATTAACAGATGCCGATCCCGCGGACGGTGTTCCGATGGATTTCTACCCATCCATTATGTGTCTTAAGGACAAGGGGATTCTTCTTGGTAACAACGGTGAAAGCAAGTGGCATGCTCCCATTACCAGGGCAGAGGTGCTGGCGCTGTTCGAGTGCCTGGCGATGGTATGGGGAGAAGAAACAAAGGAATGACCGAACCATCTCATCCCGGTCATATCATCAAAAAACAGTTTGACAATGTGCGGATAAAACAAATAAACTAAACAACGATTATATAAACAAACCCACAGACCCTAAAAGCACCTTCATGACGCGCTGAAATGAGAAATTTTATGAAACCATAAGCGAAGTAACGCGCTGCAAACGTTTGACAAAGCCCTTGCTTTGGTGCAATATTCAGAGTAAGCTGAATGAAGGAAAGAAGACACAGGCGTATCCAGGAACGAGCGCAATAAAGGAGAACTTGCTGTGGTTGTGGGCATATTGATTATAACCCTGTATATCGGGGGAATGACAAGCTTGAAGGACAAAAGAAGTGTTATTAAAAGTATCCTTGCAAAGATAAAGGCAAAATACAATGTATCTGCAGCCGAGACCGGTAGACAGGATGAATGGAATAAATGTGAAATGGGGTTCTCCTGTGTTTCCAATGAAGCATCCCATGCAGACAGCATGCTGTCTAGCGTTGTCGACTTTATTGAGGCCGACCCCCGGGTTGAAATCACAAATATATATACGGAAACAATCCATGTTTAGGTACGGTTGAACATAGACTGTTCGGCTTTTCAGCGTTGAATTAGCAAACCAATATACCCCACGAAACTCACCTTAGAGAGGATTAAACAAACAATGAAAAGCTCCTCGGAAAACGCTTCCTTTGGTTAGGGTAACCCCAATTTGCAGCATTTCCGGTGAGAATACCAAAAAGGCAGAACGAAGTTTCGTTCTGCCTTAACTGTGCCTCTGGTTACTTTCTGGTATCGCTTTGTGGTATCTTTATCGCCCATGGTTCAACCTTCAATACGCTTGTGTTTTACCCAGTTATTTGAACTTTCTGAACAATGCGATGACCTTTCCGAGGATGGAAAGGTTTTCGGTGACAATGATGGGTTCATAGGCATCGTTTTGTGGCTGCAGGCGATAATGATTTTTTTCCTTGTAGAATGTTTTAACGGTTGCTTCATCTTCGATGAGGGCCACGACGATATCACCGTTAGCGGCGGTGTTCTGTTGTTTGACCACCACATAATCGCCGTCGAGAATGCCCGCGTCAACCATGCTGTCGCCTTTGATCCTCAACATGAAGGTGGTTGAATTTTCCAGGTATTCAACCGGGATGGGGAAGGTGTCTTCGATATTTTCAACGGCAAGGATGGGCTGACCTGCGGTAACCCGCCCCAGTATGGGAATGTTTTCAATTTCATGATCGGAAATATAGCCCTCAAGGCTTTTACTGTTTTCGTCAATAATTCTTAGTGCACGGGTTTTGGTAGGATCCTTGGAGATGAGCCCCTCGTCCTCGAGGCTGGATAAATATGCGTGAACGGTAGAAGTGGATTTAAAGCCAACAGCCTTGCAAATTTCGCGAACAGATGGAGGATATCCCTTCTCCATTACCTGCCTGTTGACAAAATCCAGAATCTTTTTTTTCTTATCCGTATCTTTGTACCTCATTCAAACCCCTCGCAATCCTTACTCTTTTAGGATTATTATACCATGAATAAAAAAAATGTCAAACAAATGTTCGAAAAACCGTTGACAAATGAACGGATGTTCGATAAAATAATAACAGAACATCCGTTCAGGA
>JAAYJG010000515.1 GCA_012523055.1 Ruminiclostridium sp.
CATGCCACCTCCTCGTCATGTGTATATTATATCACATGACGATGTAAATGGCAATAAGAAAGTTGACGAAACATAGCACTTTCAGTGCCTGGAGAGCATTTTTGTGTCAACCCTCGTTACGCGTTTGTGGGAATCCAGGATATAGACATCACTGAGACTGTATGCAATCTCATGCTCCATCCTGCCTTCAATGCAATGCCTTGCAATCAATGCGGCCGTAACAACAAAATGATATTTCATGTTTTGCAGCGGATTATCTGATAGCTTACCAAACCCGCTTTTATCTGAAAACGCATTCCTGCATAATTGTGAAACCTGATCCACTTCACCATTTTTTACAGCGATATAAAAGGCGAATTCGGGATAATACGGTGCGTGAAAGGCATTGTTTTCACGCATGATATATTCTCTGTAGCTAAGCTCTTTATCGATATTCATAATTGCCATTTCCCCCTGGAAGCCCTAATGGAATAGAGTCATAAAATTTATATTAAAGTAAACAAAACGATATATCAGAGTGTATAAAAATGATACCATGAAATTACAAGGGGGGCAACAGGAATGAAGGAATTTACAGGGTACAGGAAAGGGATTAATCTGGGCGGCTGGCTTTCACAATGTATTCATAGCTGGGAGCATCACGAGTCTTTTATCACCGAGAACGACATCAGCCGGATATCACAATGGGGGCTTGACCATATCAGACTTCCTTTTGATTATGAGCTTATCGCATCCGAAAACGGCAGTTTTATCGAAGAGGGCTTTTCCTATATTGACCGTTGTGTGGAATGGTGCGGAAAGCATCAGTTGAATGTGATTCTCGATCTGCACAAAACCATGGGCTTTACCTTTGACGAGGCATCGGATGCGTTTTTCAGAAATCCTGTTTATCAGGATCGTTTCATTTCGTTGTGGGAGGAAATGGCCAGACGCTACGGAAAGGATCACCAAAGAATTTCCTTTGAACTGCTGAACGAAGTGGTAGATGAAAATGTTGCGGATATATGGAATGAGATTATCAGCAGAACAATTCCTGCAATCAGAAAATATGCTCCTACCATCAAAATACTGGTGGGCGGTGTGAGAAACAACAGCGTTCTTTGGGTCAGAAAGCTTGAAGCCCCATACGATGAAAATGTAGTATACACCTTCCATTTTTATGAGCCTCTGATTTTTACGCATCAGTCGGCCTATTGGGTAGATAAGATGCCAGCGGATTTCACGACGGAATATCCGATGGACTTTCATACCTGTGTTGATGAAACGGAAAGATTCCTTCCGCCCATGCACCGCGAGTTCTATGACAGCATCAGTACCAACAGAGTTGACCGGAGCTTTATCAAAGCCGCATTTGCCGATGCAGTCAGAGTTGCCGCAGAGAGAAACACCGCTTTGTACTGCGGAGAATACGGCGTAATAGATAAAACCTCGCTTCCCTCTGCATTGAACTGGTTCTCAGATATAAACAGCGTCTTCAATGAGTATGGGATATCGCGAGCCGTATGGACCTATAAGGCTAAAGATTTCGGAATCACCGACGAGCACTATTCGCAAATATTTGATGAACTTATTAAACTGTTGTAAATAAAAGGGGGTTTTTTGAGTGAATTTTAGAAAGGTTTTTTGTCTAATTATTTCGGTGGTCTTGGTTTTGGGAATGATAACAGGCTGCGGAAAAAAGGCAAAGCAGAAAAATGAGGGAGAAAACACATCAGGAAATGTAACTGAAACCGTACAGAATGAGAATACACCGACGCATAGCCCGGATGTGCCAGAGAAGGGGACGACACCATCGGGGAATGATGCATCACCTGCCTGTGTTCCGCAGATTGAGGGATATACCTTGCTGTGGAATGATGAATTTGATGGGGAAAGTCTTGATATGGACATCTGGAGTCATGACCCCCGTGAACCGGGCTGGACAAACAACGAGCTTCAGGAATATACAACTTCTGAGGAAAATGTGTTTGTAAGAGATGGAAAGCTGATTCTCAGAGCAATTAAAACTACAACTGCAAACGGAAAAGATTATTACACATCAGGAAAGGTTAAGACACAAAACAAAGAGGATTTCACCTATGGGAAGGTGGTAGCCCGTGCAAAGGTGCCTGAAGGCAAGGGCCTGTGGCCCGCAATTTGGATGATGCCGAAGGATGAAAGCTTCTACGGACAGTGGCCGAAATGCGGTGAAATAGACATTATGGAAGTGCTGGGTAATCAGACCGACACTGCATATGGCACGATCCATTACGGTGAACCCCATGCCAGTCAGCAGGGAACAGTTGTGTTGACAAACGGAACATTTGCGAGCGATTTCCACGAGTTCTCCGTTGAGTGGGAGCCGGGAGAAATGAGATTCTATATAGATGGGAATCTGTACAAAACTGTGAATGACTGGTTTACAGCAGTGAATGGGGAGGATGAAAAGCCATATCCCGCTCCGTTCAATCAGCCGTTTTTTGTTCAGATGAATCTTGCAGTGGGTGGTGATTGGCCTGGAAACCCCGATGAAACAACGAACTTTGATAAGGCGGAGTTTGAAATTGATTATGTCAGGGTTTATCAGAAGCCTTCATATGACACGAATGTTCAGAAACCGAAAAAGTTGTACCGCACGCCCCTTGAAGATGGTAACTTCATTTATAACGGTGATTTTGCCGAGGCAGAGGATCTTACAGATGAAGTGAACTGGAAATTCCTGCTGTTCCAACAGGGGGAAGGGAAGGCGGAAATCAAAGATGGTATGATCACCATTACCTCGACAAATGCAGGCGTTGTTGATTACTCGGTTCAGCTTGTACAACCTGAAATGCCGATGATAAAGGGCAAAAAATATCGTGTCAGCTTCGATGCATATGCAGATGAAGCAAGAGATATTATCGTATGTGTTTCAGCTCCGAATAATAACTGGATACGGTATCTTCCCGATACTGTGCTGACCCTTTCAACAGACTGGAAAACATACACCTGTGAGTTTGACATGACCAACAAGGACAACCCGATGGGAAGATTGGAGTTTAATCTTGGCAACAGAGGCTCAGTGGCAACAGTTCACATCACAAATGTACGTGTTGAGGAAATCGCGAAGTAAATATGCCGAACCCTTAAGCAATACTTTCAAACAAAAAAAGAATCCCCTGCAAGAGTAACTTTATAACTTTTGCAGGGGATTTATTCTTGAAATCTGGAACTCTCTGTTCAGCTTGTTCTGTGTTATATTAAACTGTGGGCAGAACCGCCCTTCCCGTTACAATTTAAAAGTTGGAGACTAGAATATAGGATAAATGAGAAACTTGATAATGTGGTATATTTATGGTATAATTATGACACTGAAAGGAGCTGAATAGATTATGCCACAAATAATACCTATTCGAGATTTAAAGAACACCACAGAAATATCTAAAATGTGCAAAGAAGCTGACGGACCAATTTATATAACTAAAAATGGTTACGGCGATATGGTTATTATGAGTATAGAGATGTATGAAAAAAGCCTGTTTATAACTGACGTATACAACAAGCTAACCGCAGCAGAAATACAGGTTGCTGAAGGAAAATTAATGGATGCAGATGAATCCCTAAAAAAGGTAAGGGAAAAATACAATGTATAAGCTAAGAATTTCAGAACTTGCCCATAGTGATTTAGACGGAATTGTTTCGTATATAGCCATTGTGCTTTCAAATCCTGTTGCTGCCAGCAATTTTATGAAAGAACTTGAAAAGCACTATGGGCATCTAAAAAACAATCCTTATATGTATGAAATGTGCAACAATCTACGTTTGCAAAGAGAGAATTACCGCAGGGTTCCAATAAACAATTACGTACTTATCTATAAGGTTAATGAAGAAGATAAAATCATCAATATCTATCGAATATTCTATGGCAGGCAGGATTACTTAAAGTTGATTTAACTTTTACATCTCACGTTGGTTTTAGTAAAAGTATTTTTGCTTCCCCTGCAAAAGCGGATTTATGTCTTTTGCAGGGGTTTCGTTTATGAATCCTGAAACTCCCTGTTCAGCTTGTGAATTGCCTTTTTCTCAATTCTGGATACATAGGAACGCGATATCCCCAGCATCTTCGCAATTTCACGCTGCGTTTTGTTCGAACCGTTAGCCAGCCCATACCGCAATTCAATAATCGTTTTTTCTCTGCCGCGCAGCACTTCGGTGATCTTTCTGTACAGCTTACGGATTTGGATTTTTAAAGCAACCTTGTCATCCACGCCGTCATCTTCGCTTCCAAGGATGTCAAGCAGGGAGATTTCATTACCCTCCTTGTCCGTACCAATGGGTTCATGAAGAGAGACCTCGTTCTGGAATTTCTTGGTCGTCCTTAAATGCATTAAAATTTCGTTGTCAATACACCTGGCAGCATACGTAGCCAGGCGTATTCCCTTACCAGGGTTGAAACTGGTAATAGCCTTGATCAGACCTATGGTTCCAATAGAAATCATATCATCGTTGTCAATACTTCCTGTGTTGTACTTTTTTGCAATATGGGCGACCAGTCTAAGGTTCCTTTCCACCAGGATATTCCGCGCTTCTTCATTGCCCTGGTGAAAGAGCTCCAGGTATTTCTGCTCATCTTCAACACTAAGAGGATGGGGAAAGGATTGTGAGTTAGTGATGTACCCGGTTAAAAAAACCGCTGAAAAAACCTCTTTCAGTAGCTGTGACAGACTGCTGAAAAGCATGCCGTTTCACCACCCAAATCTAAATATTTAGAGTATATATAAGTATATGCATCAGAGCAAATATCGGTGCCTGTATATTTTTCAATTTTTCTTCAGGTACCCTAAAAAAATCTTCATTTTATCGTATACTATAATAGAGAGTATTCAGGAAGCATTTGCGATTTAAGAAGAAACGGAGGTTATGTCGATATATACATTGTAAAGAATATACTTTTTTGATTGAAATAAGAAACGAAAGAATAACGCGAATGCCTTACTTGATTTGGTGAATAACAGGATAAACGAATGAAAAACAGTCACCTGGAGCAATTGGTTCTGGAAAGCAGGGAAGATCAGCAAAAACTGAATGATTTACTGGAAGCCTACAAGCCGTTTATCGCATCTTGTGTGCAAAAACTGTCCGGTAAATATATGCGTTATGGATCCGACGACGAATTGTCTGTTGGAATGATGGCATTCGTTCAGGCTGTGAAAGCATATAAACCCCTATATGGTGAATTTTTAAGCTATGCGGGCAAAGTCATTCGAAACAAGGTTATCGACTATTATAGAGGGCAGAAACGGCATACGGCCAAGGTTGTTTCCCTGAGGCTGGAGCCGGAAGAGATGGATGAAACCATCGACCAGCAGGCATCCCTGGCAAGCTATGACGAAGAAAGGTTCCGGCAGGACAGGGTGCTTGAGATACAGTCGCTGAAAGAGATTCTTGCTGGGTATGGTATTCGTTTATCGGAGCTGGAAAATGTATCACCTAAAAGCAAACAAACTAAACAGATTTGCAGCCAGGTCATACAGGTTATCATACGCAGCCCCGGCATGAAGGACGAAACGCTTCAAAGCGGTAATCTGCCGTTAGTGCAGATAGAAAAAGAACTGAATGTTAAAAGGAAAAAATTTGAGCGACACAGAAAGTACATCATCGCGGTTCTCTTGATCAAAACGGGGGACTACCCGTATTTGGCAGAATATGTTAAGGGCATGTAGGATGAAGGTGGAGAAGATGAAAGGCATTGTGATCGAAAAAAATAGTGAAAATTGTGTACTTCTTCTTTCCGATGGAACGTTTAAGACGGTAAAACACACGGATGATCTTGAAATCGGCACCATATTATACATCAACAATACAGTGCGTTCTGCTGCTTTTTATCTGAAAAAGGCCGCTCCGATGATTGCTGCTTTGTTTCTTGTTGCCTTTATTGGCGTAGGAGCTTACAGCTGGTCAATTCCAGCACAATACATCAACATAGATATCAACCCATCTGTCGAGTTTACGATCAATCGCTATGACAGAATCATCAAAATGACACCATTGAATGAAGACGGTGAAAAGCTGCTGGAATCGGTTGATCTTCAGCTGAAGAAGTATGAAAAGGGTGTCAATGCCGTGATAGAAACCGCCAGGGATTTGGGCTATCTTCAGGACGAAGGGGATGTACTGATCAGTATCTCTTCTTCCGACAGCGAACGAAGAGAAAAAACACAGACCAGGATCGAAGAAAAAGTAACACCGGAAGCCGAGGTTCTTCTGTTTGATTCAAAAGAGCATGATCAGTCGGTTAAGGAAGGCTTGTCTCCGGGAAAAAGCAAAATCATCAGTAAGGTGTTGGAAAGCGGAACCAACTTAACCGAAGAAGAGCTCGCAGATGCCCCTGTCAAGGAGTTGATGCTGAGGGTCCGCGAAAACAGGAAGATGGATAAGGAGCTTGAAAAAGAAGCAAAGCAGCAGGAAAAGCTGAGAAAAGAAATAGAAAAAGACGGCCGGAAAGAGGATGCAGCCGGGAATAAAAACGAGAACAAGGGTAATCAGGATAATAATGAGAATAAGCCCGAAAACGCCGGTAAAGAGGATGATGGAACAAAGGGGAACGATAAAACCGGTAACGGGAAACAGGAAGAGAAGGGAAACCCTGGTTACATAGGAGAGAATGACTCATCGGAAGGAAACAACGAAAACAGAAAACAAGGAGACGGAAAAGAAGAAACCGATAACGGAAAGCAGAAAGAGAACGAGAAAGATAAAACCGATAATAATAAGCGAGAAGAGCAGGGGAATACTAATTCCATAAAAGAGAATGATCCATCTAAGGGAAGTAATGGAAACACAGAACAGGAAGATAACGAAAAGGATAGAATTGATAACGGAAAGCAGGACGATAAGAAAAACACAGATCCCATAAAAGGTAAAGATTCATCTTCAGGAAACAACGGAAACAAGAAGCAGGAAAACCGTGAAAACCAAGGCAAGGGCACGGATAAGAATGAAAAGAACGGCAGCTATGATACGGGTGAAAATGGTGAAAACAAGGATCGCGAGAGAAGTGACGAAAGCAACGGCAATAACTCCGGCAGCAACGGCAGTGGCGGCAATAAGGATTAGTTCCGGCTGTTTTCTGTAAAAGATAGCAACACAAACGAAGCTGCGAGCTATTATCCACAAGTATATGCTTATATTACAGTGAAACAGGGATGTTGAAAAGTTCTACAAAATTTCTGGGATGTCAAATCATTTGGCATCTTTTTTTAGCGGATGGGTTTTAAAAGGTTCATTTTACACAAGAATAGTTATGATCTAAAATAGAAGTATCAGATCGTACAAGATTACTAAAAAGGAGCGTGGAGTTCATGAAAGCTTACGAATATAACCGTTATCTGGATCATGCAGTTTTAAAGCCCGAAATGACGCAGGAGGAATCCCGCTTGGCAATACAGCTGGGGATTGATTACAAAGTTAAAACAGTTTGTGTCAGGCCTTGCGATATCGATATGGCAGCAGCCATGTGTCAGGGCACCGAAACCGAGGTGTCATGTGTTCTTTCTTTTCCGCATGGCACTTCACCCTCGCAGATAAAAGCCGCTGAGGCGCAGCTATACATTCAAAAAGGTGCTCATGAAATTGACATGGTGGCCAATTATGGCTACATCCGCTCAAAGCTGTGGGATGAGG
The DNA here is from genome assembly GCA_012523055.1 of Ruminiclostridium sp. Lineage (GTDB taxonomy): Bacteria > Bacillota > Clostridia > DSM-8532 > DSM-8532 > JAAYJG01. The sequence goes on from JAAYJG010000515.1 coordinate 7,642, forward strand.
TGGAAAAGGACATCCGGGCCGTATC
>JAAYJG010000516.1 GCA_012523055.1 Ruminiclostridium sp.
CTCCGAAGATTTATTTTATGGATACAGGTCTGGCCAGCTATCTGACAGGTTGGTACACTTCAGAGCAATTGCAGTTTGGAGCTATGAGCGGCAGCATGTTTGAAACCTTTGTCGTGGCAGAAATACTAAAAAGCTACTATAATAAAGGCTATGATGATTTTAGCTTCAGTTTTTACAGGGACAGGGACATGAATGAAATCGATTTGATTATTGAACGCAATGGCGTGCTATACCCAATAGAAATAAAGAAAACCGGCAATCCGAACAAACAGGATATCAAAGCATTTACAAAGCTTGATAATAACGGGCAAAAGGCTGTAGGGGAAGGGGGGATCATCTGTTTGTCAGACGCCATACGGTATTTGACCCCAAAAGACAGAGTGATTCCATTGAAACATATTTAGTATGTCACCGAGTTCCTGAGCTGTTTGCTAAACCATTGAAGCTACAAAATGCTCATTTTCCGGGTGCTTCATTTGAATAATGATATCAAAGTTATCCTCTGTTATCTCTTTAAAATGAATCATAAAATCCCGCTGAAACATCATTTACAGGTACTCCATCGCTTCGTCCAGAAGCCCCAGATCCCAAAGCAGGCGGCTGCCGATATATTTGTCCCGGATATCCTTTGTCGTACAAAAGGTATTGCGCACCTCAATGGCCGAATGCCCCAATTCTGCCGGTGTAACTGGCATACCGTGTTTTCGCATGAATTGTTCCACTTGCTCAAAATCAGGCAGTTCTTCCTTAATAATTTGAAGGACATCCTCCCAATGGGCCACCATCACGTCAAGCCTCTTTTGATGGGAGGACAGATCATATTTCTTATCCTTTTTTTCCATCTCGATGAGACCCTGTGCGCTTTTTCCCAAAAAACGAGTAAGAAAGCTGTTCCAATGTTCTATCTGGAAATTCTGTGCAAAAGTCAGTGCCTTTTGACGATCGGGGACTATACTGCGGATAAACTGGTATATTCGCAAGCAAGGAAGCACAGCCATACCGCATTGAATACCGTGAAGATCGGATGGCGTTTGAAACTCCAAGGCTCGCATATCCCAAATGTGGGAGAAATAATGCTCTGTTCCCGAAGCGGGGCGGGACAGTCCAGCAAAATCCATCGCCATTCCAGAAAGGATCAAGCCCTCTACGATGGGCCTGATGGTTTCAGGTGCAGGATCTGCAAGGTTCTCAACAGACATACATTTTTTCAGTGCACCGCGCACAAGGGTGGCGACCTTTTCGCAGAAATATTCACCGGTGATCAAATGTGACAGACGCCATTCACAGATACTGATATACTTCGCCAGCATATCTCCCAACCCTGCCTGCAAAAGCTTGAGGGGAGCCTTGCACATGATCTCCAAATCTGCAACGACAACAGTCGGGCAAACAGTGCTCAGACTAAATTTAATTCCATTACCGATTACCGAGGAAGTGGCGGATGTATACCCGTCCATTGAAGGGGCTGTACCAACAATCAAATAGGGTAGACCAGTAACCTTGGCAATAACCTTCCCGATATCATTTATCGTGCCTGAGCCTACACCTACAATAAAATCACAGTGGGTGTCGAATTGCATGGCGACCTGGCCAATAGCCAATTCATTGGGCTCCGGAGACTGTTCAAATACATGCTTCGAAAACGGAAGATTTTCAACCTGCATATGGCTGCAAACCGCTTCTCCGGCAGCTTCAAATGTATTCCTGTCGGCGATTAGAAAGGCTCGGGAACCGCCATGCTTTCTGATAAGGTCTGGAACCTGGGCGATTGCTCCCGATTGGATAAGTATTTCCTTTACATTTGCGATATGAGGCCTGCCGCAGTGACAGGGAAGAGTTTTGTTTTTCAGTATGGTATTGATATCAAGCATTTTTTCATTATCCTTCATTCGCGTGAGTTTGCAGCACATAAGCTGATAATATCATATCATTTTTTCATATTCAAGATGATGTCAGGTACTCACCAATGCGATCATTCACTAAGTTACTCCTGTGAAGTCTGCCTCGGTTTCGTGTCGTTTGGCGGCACCTGGCATGGGGGAGACTGTCCACAGGTAAGCATTGTAGCCTGTCATCCTGAACGAAGTGAAGGATCTTGAATTACTCCTGACGAGATCCATCGCTGTGCTCAGGATGACATCGCTGCGCTCAGACACAGAAGAACTGTCCCCCTGTGTCATCAGTAAAGTCAGCAGGTGTAACAATATTGCTGAATTTCAAGCGCTGCCACGTGACATAAGAAACAGGTGCCTGGCAGCATTAAAGAAAAAAGGTTTATCAATAAGACAAGTAGAAAGACTGACGGGAATTAATAGAGGGTTGGTGCAGAAAGTATAATAACTGTCAAACCCCCGTCCCCCTGACACCCATAACATCTGTATATTGTTAATGTTTGTCGTAATTATGGTAATGTATTTGTAATTCATGCCACTGTATAATGAATAAAAGGGCGATATTCACCCACACCAGGATCTGCAACATGAAAGGAAGAATATTATGAAAAAAATCTTAGTCCTGTTGTTATCAGTGGCTATGTTAGTGACAGCCTTTTCCGCGTGCGGAAAGAAAAATGCCAGTAATGTTAACGACACAGCACCCAAAACATCTTCAAATACCACAAAGCCGGCGAATGATAACAACGCAGTAAATCCAACAGGAGCAAAAACACCAAAAAGTTCAACAGGTACTACTAATCCTTCAAATACTACGAATCCAACGGATACTGGAAACAAGACAAATCCTGCAGAAGAAACGACTCCAGCAGCCATAACAGGTTCGGAAAAAACTTCAAATACCACAAAGCCTGCAAATACTGACAAGGCAGAAAATCCAACTGGAACATCAACTCCAGAAAGCACGACAAATCCAGCAGGAACAACAACGCCAGCAAGTCCACCAAGCACAACAAGCCCTTCAAATAATACGAACCCAATCAATAAGGGCAACACAGCCACTCCGCCTGCGCCATCAAGCCCCAATAAAGGTCTTGCTCAAAAAAACGGGCCGAGGGTTAAGGCGATCTATTGGGAAGATGGCGAAATTGAAGATGAATACTTTGCTTTCTCTGAAGCGTTCCCTTATTTTACAGACAAAGACTTCACCTGGATATTAGATCTCTGTGGAAATACCGTAACGCTTTCAACGGTACTTGTACTTGATACAAATATCAGCATTGTCAATGGAACCATCAAGACAACCGCCGATGCTTATATTGAGAATAACAAGAGCTTTTCTGCCGGAGAGATGGAAACCTATAGATTTCAGCCCTTGAAACTGGACACTGATGGAATTGGCATTCAAAACAATGCGGAGCTTTATCTGCGCTCCTTCGAGATGACAGTGAATACCGGAATCGGGGTTTTAAACGCGGGAACGGTTTGTCGTCCGGATACGGGCAATGATCTCCACAGCAGTGTTTTCAAAAGCCTGGTTAAGGTTGAGGCATACGATGGAACCACTTGCTTTCGTAACAAAGCAGAAATGAATTTCGGCGCAATGACTGTCCAATCCAATGGAGGAACGATACTGCACAATGAAGCATCCGGTATTGTATATACCTATCCTGATGGAAGCTTTACCGTGACCAACGGCACTGCAATATTGAATTATGGCCTGGTTCATCCACAAAAGAGCGATTCATACGAGTATTATTCCCACGAGTGTACTGTAGATGGCGGTTATGCAATCGAGAATCACAGCAATTTATATCATGTGATGGACATTCATCTGATAAAAGGTACCGCTATCCGAAATTATCCTGAAGGCTCTTTCATTGGTATTCGATACAATAACGCAGATACAAACACTTACAGCAGGTTTAATATCACAATGGACTCGGGCACTGCTGTTTATAATGAGGGCAGCGCAAGGCTTGAAAACATGGTTGTCAAGCTCACTGCAGGCTGTGTCATTGATAACTATGGATTATTCACCCCGGGTTCTTTGAGTGCATCTGTAAAAGATGGCGCTGTATACACCGGTACCATGATTAATAATCATAAAGGTGCTTCTCTGGAGGGGTCATATTATTATCTGATAGCCGATGCAACCAAAAACGCTGTCTTCGTGCAAAATGACGGCTTCATTAAAGAGTCGGAAAGCGATGGGGGCGCGTTTGCAATATATTGCGGCTACACGCAGGTTACAGATGAATACGCAGCCACGGGTGTCTTTAACCCCTTTGCCAAATGTGAGAACACTTATCTGGTAAAGAACTGTAAAACCGGACTCATCTCCAATGCAGGCTTTTCAATCGTGATGGCTGGGACAGGTGTGGGGCAGTATGTTGGTTTTTACAATGAACCGGGTACAGTTTTGTCTGAAGAGCTTGATATCCGTATTGATATGTTCAGCAACAATGCCATTGGTATACATAATGGCGCAGAGAGTATCATGGGGTCCATTGTTTCAGACGGCGAAACATATCTCAACAACACAGTGATCATAGGAGAGCAGGAGATCATGAATTCCTATTTAAGTGACAAAAAATCACTGTATGATGCCAATCAAATGACCCTTTGTCCCAGCGGAAATACAGGGATATTGAATGATGGCACCCTCAAACACCGCAGCATTTACAGTTCAACTAATGGAAAAGATAACCGAGGCATCCTGAACAATCATGCGATAGAATGTGGGGGTTTCAATATTTTCTTGCTGGGCAGCAATAATGTGGGGCTCCAAAACGAAGGAAGTATTCATACCGTATATGCTTCTGCAGATGTGAACACTTCAGGGGACGGAATCGGAATCAACAATAATGGCAATCTGTACGCAGCCCACTTCAGTGTTATAATGGAGAACGCAACCTCGGCCGGCAACCTGCTTGGTTTAAGCAACAAGGGGTTAATTGAAGTAAAGGGCAAGACAGAAGGAGACGGTTTAGTCCAGGAAGCCCGATTATCCATTGAAAGCCATGTGGATGACAGTGTTGGCCTGTACAACAGTGGTCAGATTCATTGCTACGCGCTCGGCGGTGTTGTATCCGGGAAGGAGGCTGTTGGCATTCTCAATGATGAGTCGGGCTATATTGAGGTCGCCGCAGATTTCAACAGCTACACCCATCGAAAGAATAACATCGGCCTGTCGAATTCGGGATCCATTCAGGTAATGGGCAATGCCGCATTTTTTGCATACAACCAATTTCATTTTGCAACGATGATTATGGATGATACATATTCCGAGAATACCTGTGCTGCAAAAATTGAATCCTCGGGTCGATTCACGGCTGAGAATATAGAAGTGTACTCCCATGGCAGCAATACCGGATTATCCAATTGCGGATATGTCTGTGCAAAGAATAAACTGTCCATGATTGATTACGATGAGTATCATGTAGACGCCTGTTACCTTGACATGGGTGGTATATTGTCTTACGGTGCCAAGGAGACCACCTCAAAGGACGGCTTGAAGCGCTTTGAAGGAAACTGAGCCGCGGTTTCATGGGGACAGGAGGGTGGCATAATCATACTTCATGATGACAGGGAGGCTGGCAAGATCAAGGTAACTTTTGTGCCATCACCTAAACACGATGCTATCTCAATACCGTAACCTGAACCAAAGCTGGTTTGGATGCGTTTTTGAATATTGGGCAGCGCCACATGGGAAAGCCCCTCTTCCATGATATCGTCCGCATCGTTTTGAAGACGGTTCAGCACTGCTGTCAGGTTCTTTTCATCCATTCCGCAGCCGTTATCGGTTACGCTGAGGCGGAGGGCACCATCTTGCACAATGCATGCAATTTGGAGCCTTCCGCCTTCTTTGTGATGAAAAGCGTGGAGAATGGCATTTTCTACAACCGGCTGCAGCAGCATACGGGGAATGCACACCTCCGCCAGCTCGTCGTCAAACTCCAGCTCGGCTGAGAACCGGCTTGGATACCTTGTTTGCATGATGGCAAGATAACGCTCCAGCATGGAGAATTCCTCCAGCACGGTGATGGTTTCATCCCCCGCGTTAGCATATTGTAAAAGCACGGAAAGCCCGTCACAGATTTCTTCGGCTCTGTCGTTTTCTTTTTTCTTAATCAATGCCCGTATGGCGTTGAGGGAGTTTACGGTAAAATGTGCGTTGATCTGTTTCTTCAGGGATACGATCAGTGCCCGCTCCTTTTTCAGTTCGGTTTGATATAAAAGCTCTCTGGAATGGACAAGCTCTGCTTCTTTTTCCGCAATGCGCCGAAGCATCCCATTCAATTGCGTTACCAGGCCGTCAAAATAAGCCTCGCCGGTGGGTTTCAACGCCCGGGTCATTTCACCGTCAAATTGCTCCACCTCTCGGATCACACCGCCGATAGGACGGAAAAAGTGTTGTCTCCAAAACATAACAAACCGGAACACAATAAAAAACAGAAGGGCAACCGTAACCAGCATAATCACTGAAAACAGCACGCTGATCCTGTCCGCTGCTGTACTGTCATAAAAAACAAAAATCGTAAAGGGCGTCAGCCCAACTTTCTTTTCATCATAAAAAGCGGTTGAGCTTTTTATATGGACAAGCTCCTCTTGCGAAAACCCATCCCGGTTTGAATAAACGATGTTTCCTTCTGCTGTCAGAGCGATACCCAGAGATGGCAATTTGTCATAGAGTTCAAGAATCCGCTTAATCTCCATTTCCTCGATAAACACAGCTGTGTAGCCAAGCAGCAATCCATCTTCATCAATGCCGACAGAATATCCAATATATTTCCTTCCATCAGAGGTACAGGTTAAATGTCCGGGTAACCCATTCGGTGAAAGCTCTTTGAAGGCACTACGCAGAGCGGTATTGCTCATACCGCCCTTAAAGCGGTAAAAGCGGCCGCTGCTGTCATATAGCAGGATACTATTGACTGTGGTTTCTGCTGCCGCAATTGCTTCCACCTGGCCGGAGGCCTTCGAAGCCAGATCATAAAAACCCAGAGTATCGTTGGCCTTTAGCATTTCTATCAACGCAGGTTCTCCGACCATGGTATAGGATATGTTTTCGATGCTTAGAAACCTGTTTTCCAGTGAAAAGATTACATTCTTCGAAACCTGCTCCACGGTATTGAGCGCGTTATCTTCAAGACCCCGTTTGACAACAGTGTAAAAGACCACCCACAAGGCTATGATGGCCAGGCACAGCAGTGCAATGGTTCGTTTGAAACGGTTGTACAGGGCATCACGCTTCAATGCTCTTTCTCCTGTTCTCCATAAGCCTTTAGCAGGCTCTCATAAAAAGCAGTAATATATTCACGATTTTTCTTCATATATTCCTTATCCAGCCATAACAGATCAATCTCTGACTGTGCAACATCGTTACCGTCCGGAACATCCATTCTTGCTGACCAGGTTCCAGAAGTCTGATAAGGTTTGTAACCTTCGCCGGTGCCGTCGGTTTCTCCTAAAAGCCACCGAACAAAGAGCTTGGCTGAATTGATGTTTCTGGCACCTCCTGCAATCATAACGCTGGTGTATGCATAGCTTCCGCAAAAGGGGTTCAGCCTGTAAATGGGTTCTACATGATAGCCCACTTCCTTTAGTCTGTGCTTACTGGAAATCATGATACCGAAATGGCCTGTTCCTGCAACGGAGCCAATGGCCTCTACAACTTCATCGCTGCTGTTGGTAAACAGGACGTTTTGAACCAAACGTTCCAGGAAGACTTCAGCTGCATTTTTCCCTTCCGGTACCTCAAGGGTTTTTCCGGCATAATCCCGATAAGCCTGCGCCATTTCCTCCGGCCTGGACAAAATCATTGCGCAAAAACCGTAGGTAGAACTGGAACGCAGCGGTGTTGGCATATAGACCTTGTTTTTATACTGTTCTTCACAAAGCTCCCAGATGTTTTGAATGGGTACCTGGTTGTAAATTGCACTGTTATAGAAAATCATCTGAGCTTCATCCAAAAAGTAAAGCTGATCTTCACCGTGGCCCTCTTTCAGCTTTGGAGCTATATCGAAGGGGATGTAGGGATAAATTATCCGGGTATCAACCAACGCCGCTGAAGGCTCCGCATTATTATCATTACAGATGACAATATCGCATGCAAACCGGCCGGAGGCATAGTTTTCCTGCACCATTCCAAGTATTTCACCGCTTTTTACATCCTGAACCTCTACATAAAGGCCGGGGTACTGTGCTTCAAAGCTCTTTTTTACCTCGGTGATGCGGGAGGTGATGGTATAGACTACCAGCGTATCTTCTTCAAGCGCTTTCTGGTACAGTTCTTGCGGAGTTTCCTGTGCAGAAAGGTTTGCTGTTTGCAGCCATGTGTACATGGCTTTTGTTTTTTTATCAACCTGTGGTGCACAGGATGCAGTTAACAGTATAAACAACCCCAGCAGGGCATAAAAGAATCTTTTTCTCATCTGGGCACCTCCATACATTGCTGGAGCATGTCATTTACCCCAAGAGCCTCGCAGGTATCCCGAAAAGCATGGAACTGGCTGTCGTTTGCCACATCCAGAATACCTGTTATGAATTCGACGATACTCCGGTCGGTATATTCGTCCAACGTTGAGCGTATTTTTCGAACAGCCGGTTCACCTGAAATGAAAATCCGTCTGTCCGGGTAAAACGCTTCATAGCTCATACTGGCACGGGTGTCGATATAACGGGTATCTGAATTTACGCCGTTCCACGTAACCCCGTCGATACAGGCTTCATCCAAATAGAGCGGACCAAGGCCTGCAAAGTGCTTGTTTTGCAGTGTTTGCCGAGTGTATTTTTTTGTGATGATTGTAGCCGGTAAGCCGTAAAGGCTGATGCTGGTTCCATCAGAATAATCCCAGTCCACACCGGGTTCTCCGTATTCAGCTATCAATGAGGCTTCCTCGGACAACATCGTATCCAGAACACGAAAAGCTTCTTCGGCACTCGGGGAGTTGGAAAGAATCACCGCGCCGCAGGAGGGACTGTTATCCACCCAAAGTGCGTTCTGCTGACTATTCTCTCCAAGCAATGGCGGAACATGAATGAAACTGGCCATGATCTCCGGATTGTTCTGGTACAGCACCTGTGCGAGGGAAGCCGATGTAAAACCACCCACTACCATTTCCGGGCTGTTTGCCAGTTGTATCAATTGGTTGCGGGTATAGGTGAAACTCCGTTCATCCAGCAACCCCAGCTCAAAAAGATCATGGCAATAAGCAAGCCCCTCGCGGAATTCGTCTGTTATCGGCGCGTAACGGAGGATTCCGTTATCCGAATAGACTCTGGAGTGGTACGGGTCATTGTAGATAAAAGCGTTCAGCAGAAAATTGCAGCTTTGCAGGGAGTATTCATCATCACATCCGATGAGGGGAATCTCATCGGCTTGTCCGTTTCCATTGGGGTCATCTTCAGCAAAGGCGATTAAAACCTGCTTTAGTTCTTCCGCCGTTGTGGGCAATCTTAACCCCAATTCTATCAGCCAGTCATAGTTCAACCAGAGCACCTGGCCATTTTGATCTGAACGGGAGCGGGAGATATGTGGGAAAAAGTAGATTCCACGGTCCTGGAACAGGAGTGCTTCGACAAGTCTGGTTTGCTGTAGAAGGGAAGCATAATGCGTGTCTTCAGTAAGAAAAGGATCCAGCTTCATGAAGCATCCACTGTTCACATATTGCTCCAGAAGCTCATTTTCCAGCGTAAAGCCTGTACTGCTGTTGAAAATAACAACATCAATACCTGCATCTGTGTTCGAACAAGTTGTCTTCAGGTATTCTTCACTGCGCTCCTGCTGAACGATAACAAACTCAAGGTTAATACCAGTTTGCTTCTCCAGCCACAGCTTGTAATAATTGCTGTCGATATTCTGTATGTAGGGGGAATCAGGAATTGCAATACGGACGGTGTCCCCGGACTCCGCTCTTGAGCATCCACACAGAAAAAGAAACAAAAACAGGAAGATTGCGAATACTCCTTTTCTCATATCATTCTCCGCTTTCCCGCATTTGCTTTGGTGAAATACCATAATATTCCCGGAACACCTTAAAAAAGTGCACATAACTGGAGTAACCGCACAAAAAAGCAATTTCCTTCATCAGGTGGGTCTTGTCCTTTAAAAGCGCGGCAGCCGATTTCATGCGCAAATCTGTAATAAAGCAGGTGAGGGTGGTGTTGTAATGCCGTGTGAACAAGTTGCAGATGTAATTTTTACTCAGGTTGAATTGGATACTCAAATCCTCCAGTGTGATCTTCTCATGGTAATGTTCGTTCAAATACTGGATCAGACGAATGAAGGCAGGGTTGGCTCCTGACGTTTCCACATCTGGCAGCTCCGGTTTTTTTGTCATGGACAATCGTTTTGCCAGGCGCTCTAAAACCAGCTGTATTTCATCCTTGCGCACCGGCTTCAGGATATAGTCGAAGCCCTCCTGCATAAAAAAAGTGCGCACATCCATAAAGGTATCGTATGCGCTGATCATCACGAACTGACCCTGGTAGCCACGTTCTCTGGTTGCGGCAATCAACTGGTTTCCATCCAGGCCGGACATTTTTAAATCACAGAATACGGTATCAGGCTGTATTCCTAAAATTTTTCCCACTGCTGCTTCAGGGTTCAGTTCCGAGCCGATCACCTCAAAGCCGTTATCCATCCAGGGAACAAACTGAATCATTTCTTCCAGAATCAATGCATCGTCATCCACCAAAAATGCTGTAAACATTGCCAATATCCTCATAAAACCTTACAACTGCTAAATCAATAGTTTAATACAACAGTCGGATAAAGTCAAAAAGCGATGTTGTTTACAGACAAATCAGCTTTACTAAGGTTACGACACAGGGGGACGGTTCTTCTGTGCTACATGACACAGAAGAACCGTCCCCCTGTGTTACATACCTCAATAGCAAGGTGTGACTGATTAAGGGGGGTGTCAACTCGCGAGGTTATTGCTCATCGAAATGATCTTCATAGAAATAGTAAACGTAATTGTTCTCCAGATTGGTTAAAATGACCTCTTTACCATTCACAGCGATATTCCACTTTGTCTGTGTCGGCGGCGAGCTTACATCATACCCGTAGGTAAGTTCATTTAATGCTCCGCCTGTTCCCGGAGTTTCAAGGCTCCCGTAGGAATTGGGCTGTGAAAAATCAGAAAAATTCACCTGTTCGAGTGTTCCGTCAGCCTTCCAGTCAATACCGATAAAACGAAGTCTGTCGGTTGAATCCGCCGAGCCTGGTTCAGCCCCCTGGATAGGCACACTCCAGTTGTCATAATCTCTTTCATCGGTTAAGTAAACAATTTCATGACCATCATGAATAAATTTCCCCAAAACATAGGTCAAATAACGGTCTTCTCCCTTTTGTGAAGGCGAACTTTCAACAGGGGTATTTGTGGAATCCTCTTTTGTTTCCTGCACAGAGGGAATATCCTGTTTGGTGTTGTCTTGTCCGGAAGCGTCCGCTTTACTTTGATCCTGGGTTTGAACAGAAGATGGTGAGGGATTGTTTTTTGATTGTTTATTATCCTTTCCGCAAGCACTTGTAAGTGTGGTTATTAAGATGATAGAAACAATCATACTCATTATTTTTTTCATTTAAGCTTCTCCTTTACACTCGTCGTTTTTTGGTCGGTCTTAAAATGGTAGATTGTGGTTAACTTTCATTCTATACCTTCATAAGTTCCGGCGCAATTTTTTTTACTCATCATCCAAAAAGCCGGAATGTTTTCTTGAGAAACATCAGGTGCATTTTGCATTTCGGATCTGGTTTTGCCTGCCCAATATCCGCAGAAGGGAAAATGGCTTTTTATTGCTGCACAGTATGTTCCGCACGGGTCAACAGGTAATCCAGCATCACATTCCCGTCATCAGCATTCAACACAAGATTGTCCTTATCAATCATTGTCAACACATATTCACCTGCCTGTACCACAGCATCTGCCAAATTGTCCGCTTCAAAAACACTTACCTGTTCAGGTTTAAATATTTCATCATATACACCGGTTGTGATGCTTTCATAAGTAATAAAGCCATCCCGGTTCTCAACAATATGGAGAATTGCTTTATTTCCATCCTTCCTGACAAACATCTCGCAGATAGGCTTGTTCAGAATTGTATCCCTCTGTTCGGAACAGAAGTATGCTTCGAAGCTGCCTGTCCCCTTCGTCTCCGTTTTGCCCTTGTGCTTCGGGTTTGGTTCTTCAATGATTGCATTGGATGCTATTTTACTTGCTTTTACCTCTGTCGGGCATTCTTTGTCTCGATAAGAAAAGAAATAATAAACGCCCATTCCGGCCTCGGGATACTGTCCGTCGTCATAATCCGCATCTCTTTCCATGTATTCCTCGCCGAGCAAACTGAAATATACACCTTTCTCAGTTCCAGTGGCGGCTATGTTTCTGAAATCAAAAATAAACTTCCCTGAACTTCCGATTGGATCATGCTCAACAATTTCATCATCATGAATATGAAAAATCGCTTCGTTATTTGTTATGAAGTTACTTGCTCCTGCTTCATCAGGGAACTCAAACTTCTTGGATTTACTGAACAGATTTCCGTATTCATCATAGTTATACAGAGTATATTCAATCACTTGAACATTCTCCGTTGCAGCGCGACCATCCGGATCATAACTGTTAAATCTTTTTGTAATTGAAAAGCGATGGCTCGTGGGATAAAAATATTTATTGTCGTCCTCTGTCCACTGATAATGACTGTATGGATCGGCAGTATAGTCATTCAGTGAGTAGAGGAATGAGTATCCGATTCCCTCGTAAAAGCTCTGTTCTCCAGCCAGATATGTCTTGGTATAAGCTTCCTCCATACCAACGGTATTGAAGCCCACATTAAAGTAAATGATATTGTCATAACGCTTTGCACAGCCGGTCATCATGTCCTCAGTCAATTTCGAACCTGCATATAGTTCACGATACTTCACACCATCCCGGTTTTTTCGAAATTCATGGTATTTCTCTGCTTCCTTGACATTATCAAATACGAACGCCTGATAATGTGAATCCACTTCGCCCGCTGTATTAAAGGAAATCAGATCAAAACGGGCAATATCAGTCTTTGTATCAACATCCTCCCGATACACAACCGCGGGATAACACATGAGGCAGAAATCCTCTGTGGAGGGAGTGAAATGTTTGTTTGCATCTGGAAAAGCAGGAATTGCTGTCAATTCACGCGCGCGACCTCCCGTAGCCTGCGTAATTTTTTTGTCTGGTTTTTGAATAAAGTCGTTTACCATAAAGGAAGTTTGAGGATTATCTTTCGCAGCATCTTTTGAAGTTGTGGATCTCACATCGGTGTTTTTAACGGAGGTGTCTGGCTTGCTGGTTTTGATATTGTTCTTATCACCCTTATTTCCACACGCTGTTAATAACAACAGTAATGCAAGCATAAGTACAAGAATATTGTTTTTTTTCATCTTAATTTCTCTCCTTGTTTTTATTCATTTCGTAAATTCTGCATATTTTTTATTTTACATAAGTTTTTAATAAGAAAACATTTCCAATATTACGAATAACATTAACGATCTTCATATACCATGTGCTTCTTTACTCTTTCTTAGCACATGGCTATTCATCAGCAGTGTTGTAAAAAGTTATTCATCAGAAAACAAATTTTAGAAAAAAGTAAAAGAGTTCTGATGTATAAAACACATTCATTCAATTTTGTTGGTAACTTTAAACTGAAGAAGTAAGAAAAAAACTGGGGTGAGTACGAGAGAATTGTACGCGGACGGGATTGGTTTTCATTACGACAGAAATCAAGACGTGGCATAGGGACATTTCCATTGCCACGTCTTTTCAACTGATAAATATGCTGCTCCAATACTCATTAATACAAACTATGCCCCAAACTAATTATTATCAATGGTTTGGGAGCTTTTTTTGTGAAGTAAAATCGCAGAAACAGTGGTTTTATCTGCACCTGTAGCGAAGCAGGTCACTCTTTCCACACCCATGCCATTACCGGCCAGCTGTCCTTCAAGTGTACTCCTCGTGCCGCTGGTAATACCCCAGGTTTCCAGATTCACGGTAGTATAAACACCGGTTCTTGCCGAGACACCTGATGTAGCTGCTCCAAGAGAACCACCTATACCGCCGAACAAAGAAAGATCTCCCGTTTTACGGTTATAACGTACATTTGTGGAACCTACCAACGTAAGATCAACTTCAAATCCTGCTTCTGCATGGTAGGAGGCAGAGAAAGGCCCTATTGAAACTGTAAATGAATTCTCGGTGGTTATTGGCCCTGCTGTACCCGGTCCTCCCGGTTGGCTTGGCTCTGCTGTGCCCGGTTCACCTGTTTCACCTGGTCCGGATTCTCCTGTTTGGGATGAATTATCTCCGGAATCTGGGTTTTCTTCCTGCTGCCCTGTTGTACCTTCTTGCTGTGAAGGTTCTCCGCCTTGCTGGCTTGAACCGGAGGGTGGCTGCGGGGGCGCCGGTGGCTCATAACGCTGCCCCATCTGCGAGCCGGGGAAATCCGGAAAATTCGGGAGCCTAACCTCACCACCGCCACCTATGTTATCAGAATCCACAGCAATGTAATTCATCACAACCATAAAGGTGTTCATTGTTCCGGCTACAACATAGGGCGTCAATGCACAGGCGACGTTTGTTTTACGGGCTTGCTGGTAACGGTTGTAGGCATCGTTGTTTCCGATATGTCCGAGAATGCCTCCGTTATAAGTCCAATACTCTTCCATTAGATCCGCGGTCTTTTTATAGCCTTCCTCAAGCCTGGGGCTTACTTTTTCAAGAAACTTGTCCAAGTCCTGTTGGTCGGCTTTTTGAACGCCGGTATCATATACGCTGTTGTTATTGATCAGGTTGTTCAAAACCATGCTTCCAACCTGCAGTGGATTATTTTGTGTCAGCTGCTCTAAAGTCTCATTATACTGCATCAGGCTTGGAATGACCGAATCCGGGTCTTTAAAGGCTTCGTCATAGGTTTTATCAAAGTACTCTTCCAGAAGGTCATCCAGCTTGATTTGAACGTAATCATCCAGAATATTTAACCAAAAGACTTCGGCTTCATAGGATATATCCAGCCATCCGCCACTTGACACGGTTGAACCACTGGCTGCCGAGTCAAATATTTTCTCGAGGATTTTTTTGGATATATCCGATGTAATATCCCCGGCATTCACTTCCACATCGTCACCCATGCTGCCAAGCCCCTGAATCATGCCGTATGCATCCTCAAACGTTGATTTTCCGTGGTTATAGGCCGTCATTGCATATTGCAGCCCCTCATTCAGTGCATCATAAGAGGCATAAACATTGGCTGAATTACGCCCCAAGTTGATCTCCCGTGAAATTTCCAACTGCCCGGCAGGGGTATCCAGCGTATCATCGAAAGGAGTACGGCTTTTTGAAAAGTCCACCAGCTGCATCATGCTGTATTGCTCAAAAATTGGCTTGGCAATGCTTTCCATGTACTCTTCGTTTTTTTGCCTTAGCGTTTTGTAGGTTTCTGTTACCATGGAGGTATAACCTTCTCTGGCGCCTTCAAGCATATGGAGAAAAGCGGAGGAGTAGTTCCCCGTGTCCATATAGCAAAGCATCATCCCCTGATGAGCAGGTCCGCTTGATTGGTTCAGGGACAACATCGTCATAAAGCATTTTTCAGCATAGGGTGTTCTGCCAAGCTCGAGGGCGCACATGCCGAGGCTGTATAAAATCGGTTCACTGTTCGGACTGAGCCTCAGGGCGTATTGTAAAACATGAAACGCGTCTTCATCAGCGTTTGCTTCGCGAAGAACCGTAGCGAAATTTAGCGCGGAGCGGGGATTCTTGGGATGTTCAGTGGCAGCCATGGCGGTAACAGCGGACGCAAGCTCCGGATAACCGGTGGTATATAAAAGTACGGAGATATCATTTAATACTTCTGGGTCATAGACATTTACGACATCCTCTTCATCTTCGTCACCGATGCTTTCAGAACCCAACAACGTGTTTTGAGAGTTCGCAAGGGCAACAGAAGCCATGTCGAAATAAAGGAGGGATGCCAAGCTTTGCTCAGGTTTTTTTGTACTACCTGGAACTTTTAAATCTTCTTTTAGTTTTACATTTGAGGTTGCAACGACGTTTTCATGGGTGTTTTCGGATATCTCAGTTTTTCTGATAAACTCGGTTATAAGCTTTGCACTATTTTGAATCTCTTTGAAATGCTCTTTCTGTTCGCTGTTCAGCGATAAATTGATCCGGTTGGACAGCTTTTTGGCATACTTGCTGAAATCCCTGATTTCCTTGTCTGTTGGTTTTGCAAGGTCTTCTGAGTTTTCCAAAGCATTTTCTGTAACCTGGGTGGTATGGAAACCATACAAAACGCCTTTGGTTAGCCTTGAGATCAAGACAGGCTCCAGAAAAGAATTTGCCAAGGTTATTGATAGAATGGCGATGACAAGAAGGATTGCCATCACTTTAATGAAACGATGCTTTTTCTTTGCAGGGCGTTGATGCGGTTGCCCCTCCTGGGGGTAGTAATACGGACTATCAGTCATAAACCTTTCCTCCTAACTTTCCCACTGAGAATTATTATGGTTACAATTATAGCAGAATTTACTAATCGTGCCTATCCATTTCACTAAAAACTGACATAATTTTTGACTTTTAACTTATCCGACGCTCAACCCTTGCCACCCCTGTGTTACTAATGTTAACACCCCCAAAACATGGAACACGGGAAAGTTGCCAATGCTATGGTTCTATGATAAACTGCAAAAGAGTCATTGTTTTTCAACTTTCTTTGACTTCAATATAACGAGGCTTATGGTTATCCATGATCATCTTCTTCGCCCGCTTCGTTGAAACGTCACGTTGTTCAGAGCAGGAAACTCAATGGTAATGGGTTGACTGCTCTTTCCATGAGTTCATGATTCTTGGAGTCAACGCCAGCCAAACAATTTTAATAGCTATGTTTTCACAGATGAAACAAACAACTGGGTTATAAAAAATTAAAGACTATATATGTTCAATACATATAGAAAAGAGGATTACAGGATGAAAGAGCTGAAGATCGGTAATTTAACCATTAGCCTTCCTATTATTCAAGGAGGAATGGGTGTTGGTATATCTCTGTCATCATTGGCCGCAGCGGTCGCCAATGAAGGCGGAGTTGGGGTGATATCTGCTGCAGTCATTGGAATTACTGAAAAGGATTTCATATCAAACTTCATCGAAGCGAATATCAGGGCGTTAAAAAAGGAAATCAGGAAAGCCAGGGAATTAACGAAAGGAATTCTTGGTGTGAATATCATGATGGCCCTGTCAAACTATGCCGATATGGTGAAGACAGCCATAGAAGAAGGTATTGATATCATATTTTCCGGAGCTGGGCTGCCACTGAATCTGCCTGCATTTCTTACGGGTAAGGAAAAAACAAAGCTTGTTCCCATTATCTCTTCCGCCAGAGCAGCGGGTCTTATCACGAAAAGATGGTATGAAAAATACGACTATCTTCCAGATGCAATTGTGGTAGAAGGCCCTAAAGCCGGAGGACACCTTGGTTTTAAAAAGTCGGAATTGGACGACAGCGATTTTTCCCTTGAAAAACTGGTGCCAGCAGTGATTCAAGAAATGAAGCCATGGGAGCAGCAATCCGGAAAAGTCATACCGGTCATCGCTGCGGGTGGAATATATGACGGGGCGGATATCCGCAAATTCATCAATATGGGGGCTGCAGGGGTGCAAATGGCTACACGATTTGTAACCACTCATGAATGTGATGCGTCGGAAGAATTTAAAAATACCTATATCCGCGCTGAGAAAGAGGATATAGAGATTATTGACAGCCCGGTTGGCATGCCTGGCAGAGCCATAAGAAACCAATTTATTGACGCCGTCAGGGAAGGGAAAAAACACCCATTGAATTGCCATTTTCATTGCATTCGAACATGCGATGTTAAAAATAGCCCCTATTGCATTGCCACCGCTCTGATCAACGCTCAGAGGGGCAATATGAATCACGGTTTTGCATTTGCGGGTGAAAATGCGTATAGAACTAGGGAGATTGTGTCAGTCAAAGAACTCGTCCGCTCATTAAAAAAAGAATACGATTCTAGCTTGTGATAACCAACAGTTTTGTAGTAAACTTAATTCATTGGCAGAAACCATATCTTTACAGCGCAAAGCAAGACTCCAATACAGGGAATTTGGGGCAAGCGTATCTGCTGGAGAAGCATGGTTTGGGAGATTTCGCATGGATAGTTTTGAACTTGTTCTATTTTTGTTATCAGGTTTTGTTGCATGTCGGGGTTTGTTCAGATGGTATGTCAGGTTGGCAGAAATGTGGCCGGATGACCGCAACAAAACAACAAAGTACATATTTGGTTTCCTGCCCGTTGTTGCTTTTGCGATCATCGTATTTACACTGACAGTACTGGCATCCTTTGATGTAGTAGATAGCTCTTTCTACATTCTCTTTTATATTCTGCTGGGTTTTGCCTGGGTGTTCCTGGGTTTGACCCTGGTGTTTCAATTCCTTGATCTCTCCTGGATAGATGATGTTTTGAGTTTGAGCAATAAAGCCGCCCTATACTCAATTACTGGTGCATTTCTTGGGTTGGTCATTATCTATTCCGGGGCGAATGTTGGTGATGGCCCTGGTTGGTGGTGCGTTGTGTTCGCAGGTGGTTTTGGATTGGTTGCGTGGATTTTTCTTGGCCGTGTTGTCAATATCTTCACGCAGGTGCTTGAACGTATTTCTGTAGAGCGGGATATTCCTTGCGGTATACGGTTCGGTTTTTATCTGCTCGCCAGCGGGATCATTCTCGGAAGAGCATCCGCTGGAGACTGGACCTCCTTTGCCATGACCATCGTGGAGTTTTATGTGGGATGGCCGGTTATACCGTTAACCTTCCTGGCGATTATGGTTGAACGTTATTATACGGCAAAATCAAGGGAAAACAGAAATGAGAATGCTATAACGGGTTCGGTATTCTGGGGTTGCATCTATGTTATCCTTGCCGTTTTCAGTGTCATCATGTATCCACTGATAGAAAACCCGATGTATGGAAATGTGCTGACAGAGATCTTTGGAGCACTGTTATGAAGAACTCAATTGAACTGGCTCGAATACCCGATGACCAGTATTCCGCTTATAGGTATCAAGTGATATTCAACGCTTATAAATGGGATCCACAGGTTGAGGACCAGAATACCATCGCAAAGCACGTTGTTTTAATGGAGCGTGAAACTGCCCATCAGCTTGAGGCATGGGCTGAACAATTGTCCGAAGAAACCATGCAAATGGAAGAAGCGCTCATTCACCGGCCGTCTTTGGTAAAAAAACTGGGGTTGCCCGGGAAAATATTGAAAACCGTTGAGCGGCTCTCAAACTACGACAGAAGCCAAAACATCCGACTGATGCGTTTTGATTTTCACCCGACAACAGAAGGGTGGGCGCTGTCTGAAGTGAACAGCGACGTACCCGGTGGTCTGGCTGAAGCCTCTGTGTTACCAGAGATTTCAAGCAAGTATTTTAACGGTTATGAACCTCGCAAGCATGTTGCGCAAAGCCTCTTTCAAGCGTTTACAGATATAGTTGGTGAAGAGGGTACCATTGCTTTTGTACATGCGACTTCCTATTCGGACGATCGTCAGGTAATGGAGTTTTTAAGCGACTATTTTCTGGCGCACGGGTACCAAACTGTTTTTGCAGCGCCGGATCATGTCGCCTGGAAGGACCATCAGGCCGTTTGTATTTTGGAGGGGAAAGAAGGCCCGATTAGTGGAATTGCACGCTTCTTCCCTTTGGAATGGCTTACGAACCTGCCCCGAAATTCAAACTGGAAGGGTTATTTCGATTGCAAGACACCTTCCTGTAATCATCCTGCGGCGATACTGACTCAATCCAAGCGGCTACCTCTGGTCTGGGATGAACTGGGTGTTGATATCTCCGTATGGAAGAAACTTTTGCCCGAGACAAAAGACCCCAAATTGATAAAACACCAGGAAGCCGTTTGGATTTATAAACCTGCTTTGGGAAGGGTGGGGGGTGGTATTTCCATTCGGGAAGCGATTACCAACAAAGAACACAAGCTTATTCTAAAAGACGTACGCAGGCAGCCTGGAGACTGGGTAGCCCAAAGAAAATTTACCAGCCAGCCATTAACGGATATCAAAGGTGAGACCTACCACTTATGTGTTGGCGTGTTTACGGTGAATGGAAAGAGTGCCGGTTTCTACGGAAGGATTAGTCCATTCCCACGGATTGATGAAAGAGCAAAAGACATATCGCTATTAGTCTCAAAGGGAGGAGATCATCATGAATAAAAACCTGGAGACCTATAAAATCTGGGCACCGGAAGATGCATTATGGTCACAGTGGGCCAAACCTGTTCTGTTTTTCCGTGAAGCCTTTGTCAATTTTAAAACTCAAGACATACCCAAAGTGGAATGGATTGAGAGTATGGACAGGCAAACCATGGTGATTGTTGACCTGCCCGGAGAAAGTGGAGTGATTGAGAGCCTTGCCCTGGCACGCCTGGGTTATCGCCCGGTTCCTCTGTATAATGGCGTGGATGGGCGAGCGCCTCGTATGATTGTTCAGGTTGAAGATATTGCGACAGCCCTGTTCAAGCATGCACAAAAACTGCAGAGCTTTCAGATACGCATGGATGCCCCACCGGTGTTCATGCTCGATTCCAACAGGATGAGAGGAAGCGGCAAAGCGCCGGGCACCTACGACAACCGCTGGTGCGTTTTTCCCCAGGACATGCCTTCTGCTGCGTTTTTGGCCGACCAGGGAATCCGTAAAATCATTGTTCGTTCTTCCGACATTCAGAATGATTTATCCCATATACTTCACCGTTATCAGGATGAAGGAATTGTTATCTATTTGTGCGTCGGCAGGGAACCGATCAAAATCGAAAACGTAAAACCCTCAAAATATAAGAGCCTGTCTTACCGTTTCAAGACCATTGTCGGTTTAACCAGGAACAGCACTGGCGGCTTTGGCAGCAGTATACCTGAAGCGACAGAAAGCGGTTCGGGGACAAGATATTATGGATTTGGGTGAGTGGACGCAGCAATTGTTACGCTAACTAATTCGAATAATGGCTGGGAGCTTCAGTGTAACATGTTAAGGTACCTGTTGAGAGTAATAAAGGCTTATAACAACGGAAGCGATTGCTTGCAATCGCAACACACTGTTATATCGAGGCGGGAGATATGCTCGTCGCCTGATTGAGGTAATCGGTACCCGCCACCACACGTTTTTCAGCCCTTAGCTGAAAATACGTTAAGAGGTGGGGTGGGGGACATCGGGCCTCGTTATATGTTACTGCTTATTTATTTGCGAAACTCTCTGTAAGTGCAATTAATCTCTTCAGATTTTTTTCAGCCAATAAACATTTATGAGAGTTGGACATAATTACATACATATCGGATTTTTTTTTCGAAATTTCCAGGATATGTTTTATGTTAATCAAATATGAGCGATGACATCTGAAAAATTCATCGGGAGTATTTTTTTGAATTTCATCAAGAGTACCTCTAAATTCCAACTCTCGATGAATCGTGTGTAGGAGAATATTTCTTTTTTTGGTGAGCGTCTCAAAAAAAATAATGCTTTCAACAGGAAGAGCATACTGTACACTGCCAACAGTGATATTGAATATTTTAGGTTGTTCAATTTGATCTGAGACATACTCTTTATATATGAGCTCCAAACATTGATTTATTCTTATAGTTAAGTCATCTTCGGATTTTAGAATGTAATCCAGTGCCCGAACTTTATAACGAAGTGCAAGAAATGCAAGTTCTGGATGCCCGGTTAAAAAAATAATATACCCATGGTGATCAATTTCTCTGATTTTTTTAGCAAGATTCAATCCATTAGTCTCATCGTCTAAAGTAATATCGATAAAAAAGATATTACAACAGGTATTATCATGACTTAATAAATTGCAGATACTGTTACTGATAAGCTAAAGTGTCCAGAAATAGATGTTAATAATTGTCCAAAATCTGCTTGACTCTGTGACCACGAATACTTAATGGGTTTATCGCTTTTAGCATTACCGGTTAAAATGTGGCCGGC
>JAAYJG010000517.1 GCA_012523055.1 Ruminiclostridium sp.
AGCAGATAGAAAGCTTATATCAACTAAAGAAGAAATACAGTTAGGTATACGCCCATAATTCCTTGGAGGCCTTGACATCAAAGGGATTGAAGATTTTACACTAATTAACTTGTAAACTACCGCTAGATGAAATCGCTATGGTGGAAGAAAGCGGAGAACCTCAAATACTGGATCAGGAAGCTGTGTCATTTACTTCAGCTTCCATTGGGCAGGCAGCTGACGGAATCGCTATGGAAGTTTCAAACGGGCAGGCAGTTGATGGAACAGCTGTGGAGGCGACGGACGGAATGGCTGCAAAAGCTTCGCCCTGGCAAACAACCGATGAAAAAGCAGCATCGATACCGATGAGCTCGAAAACCGAAAAAACCGCAGGAAACGATTTTGAGATAACAACGGATGACCTGAAGGATGTTGTGTATATACCTTCGACCCAAAGAATGCAGACGAGCAGTATGCATGGCGGGGTTGTAAAGGGAAAGCGCGTCAATTTCAGGACGGTGTTAGTCAAGGGCATACTTTGGGCTTTTTTAGGAGCCATTCTTGCCTTTGCTCTGCAGGAGTCCCTTGGAAGCCTGACATCTGGTACACGTTTTTTACGCAACTGGGGTTACGGCGAAGTGGCAGCATTTATTGAAAAAATAGAAAACATGGGTGATACTAACGATATCGACGACCTCAATGAGCTTTATGATCTGCAAGCGCAAATCCAGATATCTGAGGGAGAACTCGTATCAGTCATTAACATGTCACATAACCTGGAGTCGTCGTTTTTTGCCGCGTTCATTGCTTTTGGTCTTGGGCTGCTGATGGGCGTCGGCGAAGGTGTTTATTACGGTTCAAAGGAAAAAACCCTGAAATATGCCGGTATAGGGGCCGGAATCGCACTGGTGATCGGTTTTGTCAGCGGGTATATAGCTCAAACAATGTATACCATTCTGCTGTCTGATGAGGCCTCCAGCTTTGCGTCAGCCTTCACCAGGGGCGTAGGCTGGTCCATTATGGGGCTGGGTGTGGGTTTATCGATAGGGCTGATCAGGCCTGAGAAGAAGCGCATGCTGTACTGCACTCTGGGAGGCCTTGGCGGCGGTTTCCTGGGTGGGTTTCTGTTCAATTATGTCTACCTCATTGTCAATTTCGGATACCGGGACACAGGTACTGCCGCACGCGCCGTTGGAATCATTATCATGGGGCTTTTAATCGGGTTGGGCATCGGGCTGCTGGAGCAATTTGCAAAGCAGGCGTGGCTGAAAGTTACCCGGGGTGAATTTGAGGGCAAGGAATATCTTGTATTCGCAGGGACAACCAGTATCGGTAACAGCGGTAAAAACGCCATTGTTTTATTCAAGGACAAGCTGGTTGGTCCGAATCATTGTGATATTATCCTTGATGGTTACAAATATGTGCTGATCGATAAGGGAACACCTATGGGTACGGTGGTGAACGGTATGAGGATCAGCCGTCACATTTTGAACAAGGGGGATACCATCGCTATCGGAAACACTGTGATGGTATTCAACACGAAATAGTTTCAGCCGACAAGAACCTCCATTGTTTTATATAAAAAGAGTGCCGGCCAGACTGCGGCGGTAACCCTGCTGGGGTCTAGCCGCACCTTAGGCGACAGTTTTTGTTCCTGAGTTACAAGGTGGGAAAGTGAAAAAGATTTTAAAAAACATCATCAGCATATTGCTTACGGTTTTGCGCAGCTCAAAGACAGCGGCGGTGTTGATCTGTGCTCTGACGGCGGGTGCGTTGTTCCCGGCAAGGGTGGGCGCTATCGGTTTTGATGCGGAAAAAACCTATGATTCAATCTTCGTCATTTATGCAGACCGTTCATTGGGCAGCGGTTTCTCCCTCGGTAAGGATCTGGTCATTACTAATGCTCATGTGGTTGCAGATGCTGATAAAATAACCGTCGTAAACTACCATGGGAATGAGTTTCAGGCCAATATCTCGGCGTTTGATGAAGAACTGGATATTGCTGTGCTGTGGGTAGAGCATGCGGAATTCCCGCTTTTAACAGTAGCAGATTATGACGACTGTAAGATTGGTGAGGACGTATATGCCATCGGCACTCCGAACAGCATGGACTATACACTGACGAAGGGTGTTCTTTCAGCAAAAGACAGAAGGCTTGGCCCCAACAGGTATTTACAGATAGATGCTGCCATTAATTCAGGAAACAGCGGTGGACCATTGCTGAACGACAATGGCCAGGTGATTGGTGTGAATACACTGAAAATCACCAACAGCGAAGGTATTGGCCTTGCCGTTCCAATGACGGCGGTAGCAGCATTTCTTGAACGCAGCGGCATTGTGATTGACAACGAAGGCAATGTTTCAGGGCTGACCAAAGAACCTTACATCCAAACAGAGGGGATAAAACCCAAAGCATTCAGCCAATCTTCAGATGCCCAAAGCAGGCAGGCGAACCCTCAAATCACATTGCTGATCATTCTGCTGGTGATGTCCATGGCTGCCAACGGGTTCCTTGTGATGTTATTGATCAGAAAAAAGAAAATGGATCATAAACCAGATCCTTCGGTACGAACGGATTTTGAAATTGAATTTTTGGAGTGATGCATTTATGGCAAAAAAGAAGGTCTTTAAAAAGAGCAAGCAGGTGAATCAACCTGCTCAAGACGAAGAAAACGGACTGCCGATGAATTTTGTAGAGATTGGTGAGCATGCGGCTGAGGGAAAGGGAATCTATATCGCTCAACCCGTATATAAAGCCATCCATAAGTTTACTCGTGGCAAAACCACCAATGAAAGCGGTGGCCTTCTGGTGGGGGAGGTTGTTGAAGAGTTCGGGAAAATGAATATTCTGGTCAATGGCTTTATCGAGGCAAAATACTGTGAAGCCACACCTACAACCCTGAAATTCACACATGAAACATGGGAATTTTGCCATAAGGAAATAGCAAAAAAATATCCCTCCCAGAAAATTGTCGGTTGGATTCATACTCATCCGGATTATGGAATTTTTCTGTCGGAATATGATAAGTTCATCCAGAATAATTTCTTCAAGGAAGATTACCAGATTGCATACGTGATCGATCCCATTCAGGGCTCTGAAGGCATCTATTATAATTCCAACGGCAAACTGGAGAAATCACACAGCTTTTATATCTTCGATAAAATCGGAGCCAAGATCAATTTCAGCGAACAACAATCCAAAACTGCCGAAGCATTTTCTTTTTCTCCGAAAGATATTGTCATTGCGGCACTGGTGGTCGTGGTGATATTCCTGACCTTTTTTGTTGGAGGCCTGCGCAGCAGAATCACCATCCTGGAGCATAATCTGAAGCAAATGGAATCCAATACTACACAGTTGTATCAAATGGTACTATATTTGCATCAAAATGTAGAACAATTAAGCGAGACTGGAAACCGGACTACCAGTTCAACTGGAACGGAAGAAAACCCGGAAAACCCAGAGAATGTGAACAATTGATATACACCATTCATGATTACGGCAAAATGTTCGAAAGAGAGGAACTACGATGGAGGATTACATTGGCAAAACATGCCCTTATTGTAAAACCATCATTCAAGAAAAAGAAAACATTATTTTATGCAGTGATTGTGGCATGCCTCACCATCAGGAATGCTGGGTAGAAAACCAGGGATGTACGACCTTTGGTTGTATGGGGACGATTCAGGCAGTGGATCAAGGCATGACTTACAGTACCATGGAAATACCGCCGCAATCCTATGAAGAGCAGTTAAGTTGCTTTAAATGCGGTTTCCTGAATCCCTCTTCAAATACCTTTTGCAGAAAATGTGGTGCAAAGCTTTTAAAACCTCTTGGCTCAAATGGAGCATCTCCTGCTCAACCCCTGGATAACCCGCAATGTTTGTCGCAACCAAACCAGGATGTAACCCAAGCTACTGAGCCTTATGAACCCATGGGTTTACAGGCTGTTGGAATGCAGGCTCCCGAGCAGCCTTATGGAAATTCTCCGTTAGGCAGGCACTATTCATCAAATGCCGGTATTCCCATAAACTCACAGTCATCCCTGAGAGTGGATATGCCTCATAACGATGCCAGTTCGCCAGGCCTTCAGTCGCAGTATGGAAACACCTCGCAGGCAGGTGCGTTCACATACAACCACGGAGCTGGGACCAGTTCACAGGCTCATGGAAATTCTGCACAATATGGAGGCTCCACTATCAGCGAGAGCGATTTTATTAAGGTAAATTCCGATTACTATCGGCAGAAGTTTATGGGAATGCGGATGGAAAACAAAAAGACCAGCTGGAACTGGTCTGCATGGTTGTTTGGCGCTACATGGTGCTTTTACAGAAAGATGTATAAGTTGGGCTTGCTCTTTACGGGGATTATGTTGCTGGGACAAATGCTGCCCGAGATAAGCAGGATACTGAACCTGGTAATATCTCTTATAATGGGTTATTTAGGGAATCATTTTTACATGCGCCACACTGAAGCTGCCTTAAAGGATGCTGAAAGCATACCAGACTTACAACGATATACATACCTGCAAAAAAAAGGTGGAGTCAGTTACGGTGCGGTTGCCATTTATTTGGGTGGACTATTCGCGATTGGCATCCTACTTGGTGTAATCACGGAATTTTTGTCTTACATGGGTTAACGGGAGCGAACAATGAAAGAAGTCTCCGTTGAAATCGAATTGCTGGAAAACACAAATACGCAGGACTGTCCTCTTCAACTCCCAAAAAATATAACCAAAAAGGGAAGCATTGAAGAGGGTGATGTGAAGGTTTTAATTGCGGAAGGTGTCTATACTCAGATCGAGGAACTGGCTTGCTCGGATACGAAAAAGGAACTGGGCAGTATTCTGTTGGGAAGCTCGCTGCTTTTCAACGGGAAAACCCATGTCATCATTTCTGCTTTTATTGAAGCAAAATATGCCGATGCAACGGCCTCGACCCTCACCTTTACCCATGAAACCTGGAATTATATACACGCTGAGCAAAGCCGACTTTATCCGGGCTTGAAAATTGTTGGCTGGCAGCATACACATCCCGGTTATGGCGTGTTTTTATCGGGCTTTGATCTGTTTATTCAGGAAAATTTTTTCAACCTGCCTTTCCAGGTTGCCTATGTGATCGATCCCATCCGAAAAAAGGCCGGCTTTTTCCAGTGGAAGGACAACAAGGTGCAAAAGCTTGGGGGTTTCTTCCTTTATCACGATGCCTGACCAGGAGGGACAGGTACCTTGGCTCAATTAACCAGGAGGGATAAGCCAGGAATGATAGACAGGCCAACAGGGACAAGACCAACAGGGCCCAGGTACCATGGTTCAAGTTTTCTTTATACTGAGTAAAGAAGCAATAAGAAACCCCCGGCAGTATTACCGGGGGAATGTTGGACGAGAACTTGCCTTTGTCTCCTGTTGCTATACCCGTACGTTTTTCCCTACGATTAATGGCCAGTTCCGATCCCCGTTTAGTTGCTTTCCAAAGCTGATGGCAACGTTTTTATCCAGAATGCAATTGTTCAGCGAAGCATTTTCAAAAACCTCGGCATTCTGCATGATGATGCTGTTGCGGACAACAGCGCCTCTGCGAATCTTCACGCCTCGGAACAGGATACTGTTTTCCACATTGCCTTCAATAATGCATCCATCTGCCACGATGGTGTTTTTCACGGTGGCTTCTTCGTTGTATTTGGCCGGTGGCTCATCTTTGACCTTCGTAAAGACTTTTCCATTTTTCACAAAAAGCTCATACCGTACGGCAGGATCCAGCAATTCCATGTTCGCCCTGTAATATAGCTGAATGGTGCTTAATGGACGCCAATAGCCTTTAAATTCATAAGCGTAAAGCCGCAGCTCATTAATTCTGCGAATGAGGATATCTTTCACAAAATCGAAGTAACCATGGGCTGCACTGTCCTCCAAAAGCTCGATCAGTAATTTGCGTTTAATCAGGTAAATTCCCAGTGAGGCAAAGTTGCTTTTTGGGTTCAGAGGCTTTTCCTGAAAGTCGATGACCTTTTGATCGCTGCCGCGTTCGACGATGCCCAGGTGGCTAAGCTCATCCTTGGGCAGATCGTCCATCTGCCGGCAGGCGATGGTGATATCAGCATCCTTGTCCACATGTTGCTCCAGCATTTCGGCATAACTCATATTATAAATGGCATAACCCTGATTGATCAGGACAAACTCTTCATTGCTGCGCTTGAGGAAGGTCAGATTAGCATACATTGCGTCCGCTGAGCCCTTGTACCAGCCTGTTCCATATTCTGAAAGGTAGGGCGGAAAGATAAACAGACCATCGTTTTTTCTGTCCAAATCCCACTCCTTACCCGAACCAAGGTGATCCATGAGGGAGTGAAAGTTGTACTGTGTGGGAATCCCCACATTGCGTATGCCTGAATTGATCATATTGGACAATGCAAAATCTATGGCGCGATATTTTCCGCCAAATGGAACCGCGGAAATGGAACGCTCCATTGAAAGCTCCTTGAGTCGATTGTTTTTTCCTCCGGTTAAAATGATCCCCATGGTGTTATTCATTAACCTCACCCCCCTTGATAACTGCTGAGCCTGATGGAATTTCCAGCGTTTTAAAATCCGGTGCCTGCAAGTGATTGTCCAAAACCACATTGCAGCCAATTACGGCGTTGTCGGGGACAAAGGTATATGAACCGATCACTGTAATCCTGGACTGATATACCTTTGGATTGTAAGAGCTCTCTCTGTACTCTCCTACGCCGGTTTTTACGTTGGTTCCGATGGTTGTACGCTCGCCAACGATAGTACACAAAACCCTGGAGCCTTCTTTGATAATGCTGTTGGACATAACGATCGAGTCTTCGATGACAACATCTTTTTCAATCGTGACCCCGGGAAACACAACCGAATCTTTCACATGACCATAAACCATACAGCCCTCAGCGATGATAGAGCGTGTGACATGACCCGTATCGCCGATGAAATGAGCAGGTTTTACAGGGTTGGGTGTATATATTTTCCAATCTGGATCAAAAAGGTTGAACTGAGGAACACGGGTGATCAGATCCATATTGGATTCCCAATAGGCCTGTATGGTCCCGACATCCCGCCAATAACCCGTAAACGGGTATGCCCAAATGCTGCGGTTGTCTGCCAGCAGCTTTGGAATGACATTCTTCCCGAAATCATGATCCGATTCTTCGAGATGATGATCATCCATCAGGTACTTCTTCAAAACACCCCATGTGAATATGTAGACCCCCATGGATGCTAAATTGCTTTTCGGGTTTGCCGGTTTTTCCTGGAATTCATAAATTTTGCCATCCTCCGCAGCATTCATGATGCCATAACGGCTGGCTTCTTCTATCGGGACGCTGATAACCGAAATAGTGGCATCCGCATTGTATTTCTTATGGAAATCCAGCATCCGGGCATAATCCATTTTGTAGATATGATCTCCGGAAAGGATGATGACAAATTTGGGATCCATTTCGTCCACATAATGAATGTTCTGATAAACTGCGTCTGCTGTCCCGGAATACCATTCACCTTTTTGCTGTTTGGTAAACGGAGACAGTATGGTGACACCTCCGTTCATCCTGTCCATGTCCCAGGGCTTTCCTATACCAATATGGTGATTTAATTGTAATGGTCGGTATTGCGTCAGCACACCAACGGTATCAATACCTGAGTTGATGCAATTACTGAGGGAAAAATCAATGATACGGTATTTTCCGCCATAAAGAACTGCCGGTTTTGCAATTTGCCGTGTTAAAACACCCAGGCGGCTTCCTTCACCTCCGGCCAGTATCAGGGCAATCATTTCCTTGGCCATAGCGTCTCCTCCCCTTCAGGATTATCTTCTGCTTTATGCGCAACGATTCGCAGTTTATAATAATATTCTATACTAATTATAAAATACCCTTTTTTAAAGAGAATAAAAACAAAAGATTGATTTCTTTTAAAAAAATTAGTATAATGAAGTAAAGTCAAAGAAAGTCAAAGTCGGAGGTGAGTGCCATGAAGTATTTAGATTACTATAAGGTTCTGGGTGTTGAGAAGGATGCGTCCCAGGATGTCATCAAGAAAAGCTACCGTAAGCTGGCAAAAAAATATCATCCCGACGCGAACCCCGGTAATAAAAGTGCGGAGGAAAAGTTTAAAGAATTAAACGAAGCCTACGAGGTTCTTGGAGACCCTGAAAAGAGAAAAAAGTATGATCAGTTTGGCCATTCCATGAATTTCCAGAACGGGATGGATTTTGATCCTTCCCAGTTTGGTCATTATGAATTCAGAGGCGGGAATAACGATTTCAGTGATTTTTTCAACATGTTCTTCGGCGAGGGCGGATTGAACATGGATGATATTTTTGGTGGTGGTTCGGGAACGCAGGGCTTCCGTACAGGTTTTTCCTCAAACCGGAGGAGCATGCGCGGTGAAGATATAGAGGCTGAAATGCAGATCACCCCTGAGGAAGGGTTGGAAGGCAGTGAAAAAACCTTTTCGATCCGTACCGCAGCCGGAACAAAAACACTTTCGGTGCGCATCCCAAGGGGGGTTCCGGAAGGCGGCAGGGTAAAACTGGCCGGTCAGGGTCATCCGGGCACAGGTGGTGGCCCCAGCGGGGATTTATATATCATCATACGGTTCAGGGAAGGCAGGTACAAACTGGAGGGGAATAACCTGATCCAAAGGATGGATATTGCCCCCTGGGTAGCGGCTCTTGGCGGTGAGGTGAAGATACATTCACCCGATGGAGAAATTATGGTGAAAATACCGGAGGGCATCCAGAGCGATCAGAAAATTCGAGTACAGGG
>JAAYJG010000518.1 GCA_012523055.1 Ruminiclostridium sp.
ATTTTGCAGGAGGATTATCGCGTCCGGGGTGTTCATGTCCCCATAGAAAGCTGTAAAAGCCGAATAAAAAGCCCGGTCAGCATCGCCAGGAAACTGGCAAAAAAGGGAGAAGATATTTCTCTGGAAGCAATATCAGGAAATTTGAACGATGTTGCCGGTATACGGATTATTTGTTCCTACATTAAAGATATTTATACAGTACGGGACTGTCTGCTGTCACAGCAGGACATTCATCTGGTTGAAGAAAAGGACTATATTCGCAATCCCAAAATGAATGGATATCGCAGTTTGCACCTGGTTGTGAATGTGGAAGTGCCACTTACAGACACCATTGAATTTGTTCGCGTTGAGATTCAACTTCGCACAATCTCCATGGACTCATGGGCAACCCTGGAGCATCAGATGCTCTATAAGGAGCAGCGTATTTTGCAGGATGAAACCATCAATGAAGAACTAAAAAGCTGTGCGCAAATTTTGTATCTCTCCGATTGTAAAATGCAGCAAATCGCAGAGAAACTGAACATTTTATAAACAATCAAGAGGACAGTCAGGGACATGGGGACAGTTCCATATACTGCCTTCTTATACAAATCGATTATAAATCGAAGATCTTTATCTGAAAAATACTGTTCACACTTACGCAGGCGCAGCCTTTCATCCTGAACGAGGTAAGGGATCTTGCATTACCAAGATCCTTCACTGCGCTCAGGATAAAACACATATTCCTGCAGCTACTTTCTTTTTTCATACACTCCTTTTGGTAAGTTCATCAAACAAATACTTGAATTAACATCAAATATATGGTAACTTGAGTGTTGTGAAGTACTGTTTTATTGAAAATATAATAATAATTTACCAACTGACTTAAAATTAAATGAATAGGGGTGATCTTATCATGACAAGAAAATCAGTCATTCTGTTAGTGGCTGTTCTCATGTGCCTGTTGCTGCCTTTAGCCTCATTAGCTGAGGTGGATATGGAGGGAGACCCGCTTCCAACGCTTGATAAGCCGGTAAGTATTACAGTCCGGCTCAACGAAACCGATAATGACTTACTTATTCGTTATACCCAACCCGACAGTATCGCCAAATTGTGCAATGATGGCGAGGATGACTGGGAAGCACCCCTCATTGAGCTTGATATTAAAATCAATGACGGCGATTGGACATTCAACAGAACTCCCGGTTTCCGTACAGAAACACTGGAAGCAGTATACGAGGAACTGTTAACGGATCTTTGGCCTGGTCTTGCGTCGAGCTTCGTCCTTTATCCAGGGCACACTCACCAGGGCGAGCTGAATGCATTTGACTCATGGCTTTTCCCCGAGTGGCTGGGGCTTGAGTCCTGGGATTTGAAAAACAATACATACTCTTTTCGCTTCCGTTATGTTTACGAATATGATTTTTATAATGAAACCACCGAAGAGTACGGATGGAAAGAGATCGTTTCTCCCTGGTCAGACATTGCTTCTATTGGGAAAAACGCATCTGGAAAAGTTCCCGAGAAGCTTAGTGCTCCGGCTAATCTTGCGGGGAAAATTTTAACAACCTCCGACGACAAAGTGCCCTATTTTCACTTTACCTATACAATTCCTGAAGATGTTCAGGAAGCGAACAAACATGTTGAAATCGTAAGCTATATGGACTGGAAAGTGGGCAGCGGGAAGTGGGCTACCGAAGGCGGAGAACTTATCTATCAGGGAGGAAACGTTGTTTCAGGCGTTATGGATATAGATCCGATAGATAAAGGCGGAATTGGTGAAATAGACATTGAAAAGAACACCTATGCTTTTCGTATGTGCTTTGAGTTTAAGAGACCTGATGGCTCCAATTACCGTTCTCCCTTCTCCAATGTTGTGATAATGGGTGTTGATGCATTTTCAAAAACCTCATCATGGGCTGAGGATATCATGAAAAAAGCATTTGGATATGGGCTCATTCCCGATTCCCTTATCGGTAAAGACCTGACCCAGGGAATCACCCGTGCTGAGTTTGCAGCGATATCCGTCAAGGTTTATGAAGCCCTTTCCAGCAAGAGCGCTGCACCTGTTGCTGCGAACCCATTTACAGATACCAGTGATCCCGAAGTGTTAAAGGCTTATAATGTGGGTATCACTGCTGGTGTCAGTAAAGATAAGTTTGCCCCGAATACCCTTTTAAACAGAGAACAGGCAGCAACCATGCTTACCCGAGTGTATAAGAAAGTATCCATGGAAGGATGGACGCTCGCTACCGATAACAAATACACCCTGTCCTATACGAAGCCTGCACTTTTCAGTGACGATAGTAAGATTTCAACCTGGGCTAAGGATTCGGTATACTTCATGGCCGCTAATGGGATAATCACCGGAACGGGTAACAATATGTTCACCCCCAGGGCGACCACTCCTGCCGAAGAAGCCATGAATTACGCCACTGCGGCTCGTGAGCAGGCACTAACAATGGCTGTGCGTATGGTTGAAAACCTGAAATAGGTATATTCATCAAACCAACTAACGCCCTCATTATGAGGGATAACAGACCCCCGCCGCATTTTTATAACGTATTTTTTGCATCTGGCCAAAATATGATATAAAAATACGGCGGGGGCTCATTTATTTCATCTATACATATTCGTTAAGCTAAATGTTTACAATTTCAAGTAAAGTGCGAAGTCACTTAACCAAATGTGCAAAAACTCAAGAAAAGTATAAATTCGTTTAACGTAACTCGGGGAAATGCTATATATAACCAAATGTTGCATGTCATCAGAGAAATGATTTTCGCTTATTCAAATTATCTCGCACATCAAATCTGCAAGTACAGCAGGAGATTTTTATTCCGCGTGAGTATCAAAAACCGCAGTTGGATTTTTCGGAGATTTTGACAACAATGCAAACAAAATTTAAACTTCGTATTCATCGCTCGATCATGGAAAGGGTGCTTGATTAAAGTTTTTCTTCTTTAAACATAAAGGTTGTCAAACCCCCGTCCCCATGACACGACACTGTCGTTTCTGCTCTGAGCTATTACATCCATATTGCAGTTTACAATACTGACACTGCAATTTTTAATATATACAGGCAAAACGCGTATGTAATAGTTGTAACAACCTTGAAAAGAAGCAGAATTACAATATTGGAAAAGAAAAGACTCGGTTTCATTCCTATTGCTGTAAATTTCATACACCCAATTGCCCATAAAGCTTTCTGTACTGTTATTCCATGATCTGTATAGAACAAATTCCAGTTGTGCACATGCCTCCTCACCATTGGCTATGAAACCAATGCAGCACGAGAAGGATATCTTGGTTTTCGGCTTTACCAGACAGGATGTGTCAATCGCAGCTGTTCCCAGTGTCTTTGGAATACAATGGTTCGAGTAGCTATTCACAATCTCCCCATTGACAGGTGAAAAGGTAAACCCCATAACTGTCCCGCATTCATAAATGATTTTCATCGGTAAAATTGGGTAGGATTTAACCCGTATTTCAGATTTTATCCTCTTGCTAATTTTGCTATCATAGTTCAACCGCATATCTGCAGTATGTTTTACCGCGACAGGTTTTTCTTTTTTTCTCAGAATTGCCTCTCTATCAGGTTCTTTATCAACATTACGGTGGTCTTCATGATTTTCGAGCTTTATATTGTTTTCAGGTAAGATAGCTGTTTTTTGTGCATTATCCTGTTCCGCATTGCAAAAAGCTTTCATCCTGGCTGGGTGTTGACATTCTGCTCTCTTTTTTGAGGTGGTTTCGTCATCTGGATTCATTCGGATGGAGTCTGGTATGTTCCCGGTTTTTGGATCTGTAATTCTGTTCAGGTGCCCATTTATACCCTTGTCGACATCAACCCGTATAGCTTCCTGGTTTTTGGAATATCTCGTTTTCCTTTCTGAAACCATCATTTCAGATCGGATAAGTTCCTGGAAACATAAATCATTGTCCCACAGAGCTTTCCATTTAATGTGGTTTGTCTTCACTGTAAATCCTCCAAAAACAATCAACCATCTTATATTTATTGTATGCAGAGCGGCCAAATAGGTTAAAATAAGTCATGACGGTTGATTCAACCGTCATGACTGATGGATGCCAGCACAACTCTAATGAGTCTGTGCAAAGGCGGCAATTTGACAGTTAGCCACACAGATTGCCGCATTGTTCACATAAACAGGTCTGCATTTCACGATATATGTGCAGCAATTCGGGCAGGAACTGCATTCACAATAATCAAAACAGAATGATTTTGCAAATTTGTCTTCTTCCCCGGAAATTTCATAGTTCCAGGTTCCTACTGTACATTCAGGAAAATCTCTACAGCATTTCACCAAATCAAATTCCAATTGAGCTGATCCTACGCACTTAGGAATAAAATGAATAATACTGGAAAACTCAATTTTTACCTTTGGCATGCACAAACACGATGTATCCAATGTTACGTTTGCTACGGTCTTTGGTACACAAATACATGGGGCATTCCTTTCATCGCTGCTGCTTCCGTTAGCTGCAAAGGTAAAACCACCGCCGTTTCCACATTCAAAAAGTATCGGCTTCGGTAGTGGATGACCAGGATCCGGGCACGGGAAGCAACCCTCTTTCTTGTCAAATCTATCATTGTCTGCCATTTTTATCACACCTCCTTCTGTGTTTGTCTACTTTATTGTATTCGATATGATTCAATGTGTGATAAATATGTAAACCCACTTGCGGCAATTCATATCTTACAGCCGTAAGGCTCTATTAGAAGCCCACTTGGAATGCCACTGCAGAGGGATAAAAAAATAACTGGGATCACAAGCTAGCTGGAGGAATTGGGCAAGA
Source organism: Ruminiclostridium sp. (assembly GCA_012523055.1). Lineage (GTDB taxonomy): Bacteria > Bacillota > Clostridia > DSM-8532 > DSM-8532 > JAAYJG01. The sequence goes on from JAAYJG010000518.1 coordinate 4,798, forward strand.
ATAATGATTATGATAATGTTATTCAAGTTGATTTTACTTTATCCTCCCTAGCCGGGTTGCATGGCGAGCAACAATCTTATGATTCGGCTTTATCTGCATGGAACGATTTCGGAAAGGTGTTTTATGACCTTGTTGTTGTCTGTACGGCCCAATTCAACACAAGGTATTTATATTCGCCTGCCTTTGTTCATGGTTTACGCCATGGTGAATCTTGAAGGAATTTACAAATTTCTGCTGGGAATAAGGCGATTTTAATCGGGCAAATGGATCAATAATGTTTTTCGTGAACTTAAGTAGGATGACACCCGGGTAATATACCGGGACACAAATCTGCACCGGAAATTTTCAAGTCTCCTCATAAACCTTTTTTTTCAGGGTATAATAATTCCCCGGAAGCTTCGCCGAAGGTGAAGCCTGAATATAAGGGTGCTTACTCCAGGGAGGAGTTCCTCACAGGAGCAATCTTCATAAGAAACGGCCGGAGAAGCACCGTAAAACTGGAGAGAGTGGTTGAATGCGGGTTGGAATACCAAAGGGATTACTCTATTGTAAATATCACCCTTTCTTCAGGGCTTTCTTTCAGAGCCTGGGTGCTGAAATCATAGAGTCAGAGGAAACAAACCAAAAAATCATGAATCTGGGTGTACAGGTCTGTGTGGATGAAGCCTGTTTACCTGTTAAGGTTTATCACGGACATGCGGTCTCGATTAAGGATCAGTGTGACTTACTGGTGATACCAAGAATAATGGGGATATACAAACAGGAATACATTTGCCCTAAATTTTGCGGTCTTCCCGAAATGATTGCACACAGTATCCCCGGATTGCCGGAGATCACAAAAATACCTTTATATATGCATCATCAAAAGGAAATGTATAAGTGGTGCCTTGCAGCTGGCCTGAAAATCACCCGGAGTACGGAGAAAATCCGAAATTCCTTTCAACACGCCATCAGGGCACAGTGCAATCTTGAGACAGGCATTCTTGAACCCGGCGAAAAACTGACCGTGATGTTGGCAGGGCATCCGTATCTCGTCAATGATTCATTTTTAAACATGGGGATTGTCAGAAAACTTCGGGCAAAAGGCATCGGTCTGGTTACCGAGGAGTTTGCCAGCAGCAGGGTCTGCGGACTACAGCTTAAAAAACTTATGAGAAAACCTTTCTGGACTTTCCAGCGCACGCTGTATGGTGCTGCAGCCGCGTTCTATGAGCAGCGGAAGGTTAATGGAATTATTTATCTTTCCTCCTTCGCCTGCGGTCTTGATTCGGTAATTATTGATCTGATCCGATGCCATGTGGGAGAATTTCCGATGCTCGTTCTGAAACTGGATGAACACACCGGTGAAGCGGGCATCGACACCCGCCTTGAAGCCTTTGCTGATATGCTGGAAAGAAGAGAACAAAATGAAAATTACAGTACCACATTTAGGAAATGTCTATATCGCAGTCAAAATCCTTTTTGACTGCCTTGGATTGGATTACGTTATCCCTCCGCTGAATAACAGGGAAGCCCTGTTTTTGGGTTCGAAATATTCCCCGGAAGAAATATGCCTTCCATTCAAGCTGATGATCGGTAATTATCTGGCCGGTATCCGTGAGGGAGCAGACACGGTGCTTTTGGTAGGAAGCTGCGGCCCCTGCCGCTTTGGTGAGTATTCCGAGCTTCAGATGAAAATATTACGGCATTTGGGTCATGATATTGATTTTATTGTCATGGACCCGGTGAAAAGCATAGGATTGCGCGAGCTGTTACACAGAATGCAGCGGGTTGGTGCACAAAGCGAAAAAGCACCTGTTGAGAAATTGCATAGCCTTTTTATAGCCTATAAAGCAATGAAGCTTCTGGATGATATTGAAAAGGAGGCCCATTGGCGGGCAGGATTTGAAAAAAAGCCGGGAGAATGCAAAAGGCTTTTAAACCAATGTAGAAATACCGTCTATCCCTGTAATGACCCGGATAAAGCACTGGAGCTTCTTCAAGAATATCTTGAAGCAATAAAAAAAATCCCCGTCAGCACAGACAGGAACCCGATAAAAATTTCTATTATCGGAGAGATTTATACGGTGATTGAACCTTTTTCAAACCTTTATATTGAAGATGTTTTAATGGATATGGGGATATCCACGTCCAGGCACCTTACACCCAGCTGGTGGGTAAAGGATATGCTGTTCAAGACGATACGGCTGAACTCCAGAGAACTGCTGAAGGCGTCTGATGAATACCTTCCGCTGTATATCGGTGGCCATGCCAGAGAGTGTATCGGCGAGGCAGTTCTTGCTGCAGAGGAAGGGATGGACGGCGCGATACAGATATTCCCCATGGGCTGCATGCCGGAAATCGTTTCAAAAGCAATCCTTCCCTCTGTCTCCCGGCAAAAAAATCTTCCCATACTCACGCTGGTTGTGGACGAAATGACCGGTGAAGCAGGTTATATGACAAGAATTGAAGCATTTACCGATCTTCTTGAAAGGAGGCGAGGCCGTGTATACATTGGGAGTTGACGTGGGATCCGTCAGTACCAACATGGTGCTTGTAGATCATGCCGGAAGGGTTATTGAAAAGCATTATATCAGGACCAGAGGACGCCCGATGGAGGCTGTGCAAACCGGCTTTGCAATGCTCCGGGAAAAATATTATGACAGGCAAATTCTGGCTGCCGGTGCCACTGGCAGCGGCAGAGCAATCGCGGCGATCCAGATCGGCGCGGATATTGTAAAAAATGAGATCACGGCCCATGCAGTTGCCTCCATACACACAAAGCACGATGTAAAAACCATCCTTGAAATCGGCGGGCAGGATTCGAAAATTATTATCATACGGGATGGGGTTGTTACGGATTTTGCGATGAATACGGTGTGTGCGGCTGGAACCGGCTCGTTTCTTGACCGTCAGGCCGAACGGCTGGGAATCCCCATTGAGGAATTCGGTGAGTTTGCGCTGAAAGCAACGGTTCCTGTACGGATCGCGGGACGCTGTGCCGTTTTTGCCGAATCTGACATGATCCATAAGCAACAGCTGGGATATAACACCTGCGATATTATCGGCGGTCTTTGCGATGCACTGGTACGGAATTATTTGAGCAATGTGGCCAAAGGAAAGGAAATCTTGCCGGCGGTAATTTTTCAGGGAGGTGTTGCGGCAAACAGAGGGATCCACAAGGCATTTGAAACCGCCTTACAGATGCCTGTAACCATCCCGCAGCATCATGAAGTGATGGGTGCTGTCGGTGCAGCAATTCTTGCACGGGAAAAAATACAGCAGGGAAACGGTAAGACCAAATTCAAGGGATTTTCGGTTTCGGCTTCAAATTTCCAATCTAAAAGTTTTATCTGCAATGGCTGTGCAAACCAATGCGAGGTGGTGTCGGTCATGGAGAACCAGACGGCCGTCGGTTTCTTTGGCGACCGCTGTGAAAAATGGAGAAGTAAATTATCCGTGAGGGCTTCAAATTAAGCGCGCCATAGCGAAGGACCGTTAAGCCGCCCCTTTTCTAATTCTCTTCCTTAACAGCAGAAATATGATGAAAGCCAGCAGCAGGATTGCACCACAATTTATAACGAGGCCCGATGGACCCCCGTCCCACCTCTTAACGTATTTTCAACTAAAAACTGAAAAACGTGTGGTGGCGGGTACCGATTACCTTAATCAGGCGGTGAGCATTGAATAACGGGTCGCACAGTGCTGGATTTTGCTTGCAAAATCCTCTTCTCCCGCCTCGATATAAGGACCTTATCACTACGTGATAAGAACCTTGTTGCTGTGTGATGGTTTTGCCAAAGCA